>JAYSLK010000218.1:0-6088 GCA_043725585.1 Actinomycetota bacterium | reverse complement strand
TCGCACATCTGCCGGGCCGCTGGCTCGCTGACCACCGGCCCCCGATCCACGCCGAGGAGGTCGAACTTCACCTCGCTGGCGTAGCTGACCACCGAGCCGACGAACACCTCGCTGGCGCCCGGCACGTTGGTGATCCGACCTGCGACGAGGCCGCCGGTGACCGACTCGGCGAGGCCGAGGCTCCAGCCTCGGGTCCGCAGCAGATCCAACACCACCGACTCCATCGTGTCGTCGTCGACGCCGAAGACCTGCTGCCCGAGGATGCCGCGAACGCGTTGCTCGACCGGGGTGAGCAACGAGGCCGCCTCCACATCGGTCGGGGCCTTCGCGGTGAGTCGGACCTTGATGCCCTCCCAACCGCTGGCCAGGAATGCGAGCGTGACCGTGCCCCCTGCTTCGAGTTCGTCGATCACGGGATCGAGCCGTTCGTTGAGCCCGCTCTCGCTCTCGCCCCAGGTGCGCAGCGTACGGCTCACGATCACCGACGGATCACCGTTGCGGTGGCGCAGGTCGGGCAGCACCGCACGCTCGATCATGTCCTTCATCTCGTGGGGAACGCCGGGCACCGCATAGACGACCTTGGCGACCCCGTCGATCGTGACCGGGCAGATCAGACCTGGCGCTGTTCCCCGGGTCTGACGGATGAGGTCGGCGCCCACCGGCACCTGTGCCTGGCGCAGGTTGTTGTCGGCCATCGGTCGGTTGCGTGCCGCGAACAGGTCGCGGATCACCTGCGCCACCGATTCGTCGTGCACGAGGTCGACGCCCATCACCGCAGCGATCGCCTCCCTGGTCACGTCGTCATGGGTAGGCCCCAGACCCCCGCACACGATCACCGCGTCGGCGTCGGCGAGCACGCGGCGCAGCACGCTCTCCATCCGGCCGAGGTTGTCGCCCACCTTCACCTGCAGCAGCGAGTCGATGCCGCTCGCCGCCAATTGCTCACCGATCCACGACGAGTTGGTGTCGACGATCTGCCCGAGCAGCAACTCGGTACCGATCGCCACGACGTCGCACCTCATGTCGCGCACCGCCCAGGTGCCGCCGTCGCCCGGACGGCTCGCACGGCCCTCACGATCGGCAAGGTCCTCACCGCTCGCACGGCCCGGACGATCGGCAAGGTCCTCACCATCAACCGATCTGCGTGAGGACGATCTCGCGCTTGCCCGTGTGCGCTCGCCACATGTACTGCCCGCCGCTGATGAGCGCGAGCGCCACCGAGATCCACAGCAACCACTGCCAGAGCCAGGTCGCATCGAGCGCGGTGACCGGCAGGATCGCGAACCCCACCGCGAGCTGCTGGGTGACGGTCTTCCACTTGGCGACCTTGCTCGCCGGCACGCTCACTCCCTTGGCGCCCACGAACGTGCGATACAGACTGATGCCGATCTCGCGAGCAGCGATGATCACCACCGGCACCACCCAGAACACATCACGGCTGACGAGGGTGAACATCGCTCCCAGGACGAGCACCTTGTCGGCGAGCGGATCGAGGAAGGTGCCGAAGTTCGTGACGCCGTGGCGTCGGGCCAGGTAGCCATCGATGCCGTCGCTCGAGCACAGCGAGAACCACAGCAGGAACGCGAGCCACGAGCCGCCTGGCATCTCGGGGATCAGCAGGAACATCAAGGGCGCGATCAGCACTCGCGCGACGGTGACGAGGTTGGCCCACGTGGCGATCTTGCTCGGGTCGACGGGCACGGTTCAGCCCCCGCCGACCGTTTCGACCGCGAACGCGGCAACAGGTTCGGCGATCAGATCGGGCCCCATCGCGTCGACAATACGCACCTCGACGAACGTGCCCGGCACGAGATGCGTGGGGACTTCGATGATGCCGTCGATCTCGGGGGCTTCGCGATGGCTGCGCGCGGTACCGGGCTCGTCGACCAGCACGGTCGTCGTGAGTCCGATCAGATCGTCGCGGCGGCGGGCGGTGATGTCGTCCTGCAGCTCTCGCAACTCGGCGAGTCGATCGTTCATCAAGCCACGCGGCACCGCGCCGTCGAGGGTGTAGGCGTGGGTGCCTTCCTCGGGCGAGTAGGAGAAGAAGCCGCACCAGTCGAGCTCGGCCTGCTCGACGAAGCTCAGCAACTGATCGTGGTCCGCCTCGGTCTCGCCCGGGTACCCGACGATGAAGTTGCTGCGGAACGCCGCCGTGGGCTCGCGGTCGCGGATGTCGGTGATGCGGCGCAGGAAACGATCGCCGTCACCCCACCGGCGCATGCGGCGCAGCAGCGGCTTGCTCACGTGCTGCAGCGACAGGTCGAAGTACGGAACACCCGTCTCGCAGATCGCATCGATCAAGTCATCGGTGAGATCGCTCGGGTAGAGGTACAACAACCGCGTCCACCGGGCCCGCGCGCTGACGGCTCGCACCAGCGGCACGATCGAACCGGCACCCAGCTCGTCGGGGCGATCCTTGCCATAGCTGGCCAGATCTTGCGCCACGAGCACGATCTCGTGCGCTTCCAACTCGTCCACCTCGCGCAGGATCGACTCGACGTCGCGGCTGCGCTGCGGACCGCGAAACGACGGGATGGCACAGAAGCCGCAGGAGCGATCGCAGCCCTCGGCGATCTTCACGTAGGCCCACGGGCTGGTGCTCTTCGGCCGGGGCAGATTGAGCAGATCGAAGCTCGGGATCGGAGCGCTGCTCACCGGAATCAGCCGCTTGCCAGCGCCGACCGTCGATGGTTGATGCACCGGCACACCGAAGCCCGACACCTGGTCGACCTCCGGCAGCGCTTCGGCCAGCTCGGCGCCATACCGCTCGGCCATGCAGCCGGTGACCACCAGGCGCGCGCCGTCCTTGCGGTGCTCCTCGAGGGCCAGGATCGTGTCGATCGACTCACGCCGGGCCTCGTCGATGAAGGCGCAGGTGTTCACGACCACCAGATCGGCCGCGGATGCGTCGTCGGTGGCCGTCATACCGTCGGCGAGCAGCGTGCCGATGATCTTGTCGCTGTCGACCTGGTTCTTGGGGCACCCCAAGGTCTCGACGTAAAAGCGCTGCCCCATGGCCCGCCAGGCTATCGGGCCCCCGTTCAGGCCACTTCTGGTCGCGCATCGTCTCGAGCCGCGACGAGATCCGCGACCAGAACGATGGTGGACGATGCTGTCGAGCAGGTGCTCCAGAAGGGCCCCGGAGCCGTTCACCTCGTTCTGGTCGCGCATTGTCTCGAACCCCGACGAGATCCGCGACCAGAACGACGCTGGGTTCGAACGTGTGGACTCCACCCGAGCAAGGTGGCAAGGTGAATCAGATGGCCGAGCTCAGCACACCCGATGCGGTGCGCGCGGAGGTGCAGTCGTGGCTCGAGCAGGCTTGGGATCCCGAGCTCGAACTGACGGCGTGGCGCTCGCGTCTGGTCGATGCTCGCTGGGCGATGCCCTCCTGGCCCGAGCGATGGTTCGGGCGAGGGCTGCCGTCATGGGCCGACCGGATCGTCGCAGACGAACTGCGCGCCCACGGCGCGGTGGGCAACCCGATCGGTGCCGGCATGGGCCTCGCCGCACCCACGCTGCTCGAACACGCGGACGACGAGCTGCTCGCACGTCTGCTTCGACCCACGCTGATCGGCGATCTGCGGTGGTGCCAGCTGTTCAGCGAGCCGGGCGCCGGCTCCGACCTCGCAAGCGCGTCCACCCGGGCGCGCCTCGACGGCGACGAATGGGTGATCGACGGGCAGAAGCTGTGGACCACGAGCGCACACGATGCCGACCTCGGGCTGTTGCTCGCACGCACCGACCCGCTGGCGCCGAAGCATCACGGTCTGTCGTACTTCGTGCTGCCGATGCGTCAGCCAGGTGTGGAGGTGAGGCCGATCCGGCAGATGAACCGCCACTCGTCGTTCAACGAGGTGTTCCTGACGGAGGCAACGATTCCGGTCGACCTGCTCGTCGGGCAGCTCGGCGATGGGTGGCGGATCGCTCGCACCACGCTGTTGCACGAGCGTTCGTTCGCGACCCTCCGACCACCCCGTCGAGCGCAACCGGGAGAATGGACCGGTCTGGCGGTCCAGCAGGCCGATGCCGAGGCAGCCGAGCACTCCGCGACCTACGTGTGGTACCCGCAACGAGCCGGCCGGGCCGACCTGGCGATCGACCATGCACGTCTTCGGAACCGCCAGCACGACCCGCTCGTTCGCCAGGAGATCGCTCGCTTGTTGTCGTTCGTGCGGGCGAGCGAGTGGACCGCAGCGCGGGCGGCAGCCAGTCGGGCGCTGGGGCGAGCGCCGGGCCCGGAGGGCTCGCTCGGCAAGCTCGCCGCGTCGGAAGTGGCGCGGCGGGCCAACGCACTCCACAGTCGACTTGCGGGCGCGGCGGCCATGCTCGACGGCACCGACCTCAACAGCACCAACCTCAATAGCACCAACCTCAGCGCGCTCGATCGAACCGTCGCCGAGATCATCGTGTCGACGCCGGCGCAGTCGATCGCCGGTGGCACCGACGAGATCCAGAAGAACATCTTGGGCGAGCGAATCCTCGGCCTCCCGAAGCAGCCGACGACGAACTGAGGCCGACGGCGGCCGTCAGCTCTGGCCGTCAGCTCTGGCCACCGATGATCAGGAACGCTTCACCGTCGGCGACCAGGTTCAGCAGTGCCTGGCGCGGTGACGAGTAGCGCACGATGTCGATGCGGGTGTCGTCGCAGACCGCACCGACGGGCAACGCCTCGCCCTGCTGCCACGGCGTCTCCGAGTAGCCCATGTCGGGAGCGAGCAACGGGTCGGTGCGCAAAATGACGCCTTGGTAGAAGCGGCCGGAGGCACCGGTGCACGACGATGCGGTCACCTCCGTGGCGCGCATCAGCACGTCCCGCGGCACCTCCAGCGAGCGAGCCGCATCGGGCAGGGCGCGCAGACCGGGATCGAGGCTGCGCACCTGCCGCAGCACCAGTCGAGCCGGGAACGGGCGCTCCCCCGCGGCCAGCCGAGGCCAGCCGGCGTCCATCGTCTTGAACTCGTAGTCGAGGACGACGGTCTGCATCTGTTGCGCGGGGGTCAACGAAGCGTTCACCCGGCTGCGCCACCGCTGTGCCACAGCCGCCGTCTGGTCGAAGAGCTTGCGCACGGCCCGGTCGTCGAGCACCTGCTCCCCCGCCGCCAGCAAGGTCGAGCCCGAACGGCGCTCGATCGACACGGCACCGTCCACCCGGCGCACCGTGATCACCTCGGGCAGCGCGAACTCGTCGGGGTCGGGATTCGTGACCGCCAGCGATCCTTGCTGCACGTTGATCTCCAGGACGGCATCGTCGCCGATCGCATCATCGGCACCACCGGCAGGGCCATTCGGCGAGAACGTGAACGTGGCGACACCGTTGTTGCGTTCGAGGTCGTCGTCGAAGCGGGCGTGCACCGTGAGCCCCATCGCACCGCTCATGTGGTCGATCTGGGCGAGGCGCCGTTCCTCGAATGCCTCGTAGCTCCAGTACGAACCCCACGCCCGCAACAGCGCCCTCTCGATCGTCTTGTCGCGATCGTCGGGATCGGCCAATCGATCGGGTCGGAGGTACCCGGTGTACGACGTGTACAGGCCGGCACCGTTGAACCCCTCGATGTCCTCCACCGAGCTCGACGACCGGAACCGCAGACCCGCCGTGAGGTCGTAGTCGGCGTAGGTGCGCAACAGCTCGGCGGTGATCGCGTCGAGCGCGGCGGACGCCACCGGACGCGACTCGATGAGCGCTCGAACCCCGCCGGCAGCGAGCACGTCGCCCAGCGGCGAGCGCGGCGGATGTGACGACAGGAACGATGCAGCGAAGGCTGCATCGTCGTCGGACGGGAACAGGTCGGCGTAGCCGTCGTCACCCTCCAACACCAGCCAGCGAGCGCGGGACGAATCGGCGATCGATGGATCGGTGATCGCGGCGGCGATGGTCGCCCGTATCGGCGCGAGGTGCTCGACGTAGGGGCGGATGGTGATCGCCAGGGGATCGGGCGGTGGTGACAGTCCCGGTGTCGACAGCAACGACAAGAACCCCGCCGACTTGCCGCCGATCAGCGGTCGCCACTCATCGACCTCGGCCTCGCGGAGACCGCCGGGTGACAGTCGACCGACGAGTTCAGTGAGGCTCACGACGTACGGC
>JAYSLK010000217.1:0-7013 GCA_043725585.1 Actinomycetota bacterium | reverse complement strand
GCAGGGCGATCGGCCGCGTAGGCGGGGCGGTCGCTGCGTGGTGCGCCGTAGCTGGGGCGGTCATTTCGGGGTGCGTTGTTGCGGTCGCCGTAGGCGGGGCGGTCGCCGTGGGCCGGTCGGTCGCCGTATGCGGCGGGGCGTTCGCTGCGGTTGCGGTCGTTGTACGCCGGGCGCTCGCTACGAGTGCGGTCGCCGTACGACGGGCGATCGCCGTAGCTGGGTCGATCGTTGCGGGGTGCTCCGGAGCGGTCGCCGTAGCCAGGACGCTCGAACGCGCGGTTGCCACGGGGACGATCCTCGCGGCTGTCGCGCTCGTCGGTCTCGATCGCCGGACGGTCGGCGCGAACGACGGGGCGAGCGCCCTCGCTCCACACCACTTCGTGCTCGAGGCTGTCGGCGAGGCGCTGAGCGACGCGCTTGCGGCTGGGCGGCACGAAGGCCACGACCGTGCCGGACTGGCCGGCCCGACCCGTGCGACCCGAGCGGTGCTGGTAGTCCTTTTCGTTGTCGGGCAGGTCGTAGTGCACGACGAGTTCGACGTTGTCGACATGGATGCCACGAGCGGCGACGTCGGTGGCGACGAGCACCTGCACCTTGCCGCGCTTGAAGTCTTCCAGCGTCCGGCTGCGTGCCTGTTGGGTGCGTGCACCGTGCAGTGAACCGGCGCGAACGCCGGCGTTCATCAGCGCGGCGGTCACGTCGTCGACACCGAAGCGGGTCTTGACGAACATGATCGTCGGGCCATGCGTGTCGAGCAGCTCGACGGATGCGTCGAGGCGTTGCATCGCCGGCTGGACGACGAAGCGATGCTCCACGGGGCCGTTGTGCACCTCGCCGACGAGATCGTGCATCGCCGGATCCTTGAGGTAGTCGCGGACGAGTTCGTTCACGGCCCCGTCGAGGGTGGCGGACCACAGCATGGTCTGGCGGGTGGACGGCGTCATGTCGAGGATGCGGCGCACATCGGGCATGAAACCGAGGTCGGCCATTCGGTCGGCCTCGTCGATCACGCACACCTCGATCCCACTCAAGTCACAGTGGCCCTGCTCGATGATGTCGAGCAGCCGGCCTGGGGTGGCGACGATGACGGACGCGCCCTTCTTGAGCGAGTGGATCTGGCCGCCCATCGGCGCGCCGCCGTAGATGGCCTGGACGAAGCGCCACGCTGCACGGCCGAGCGGCACAAACGCACGCTGGACTTGCTCGGCGAGCTCACGGGTGGGCACGAGCACGAGGCCGGTGGGACGGTTGGGGGCGGCCTGGCCCACGCGGGCCATCATCGGGATGCCGAAGCCGAGGGTCTTGCCGGAACCCGTGGGTGCCCGGCCGCAGAGATCGCGGCCGGCGAGGGTGTCGGGCAGGGTGATCGCCTGGACGGGGAAGGCCTGGGTCATTCCCGCTGCGGTGAGCGCCTCGGCCATGCGTGCAGGCACGCCGAGGTCGACGAACGAAGTCGTGGTGGTCATGGTGCTCTCTTGTGCTCTCATCGAGCGGTGCGCTGCGGTTCTGGACAGCGGAGGGGGCACGTTTGCAACTGTCGTCGTTGCGCTTCGGGGCGGCTGACCGCTCCCGAACGCTCGACCCCTCGAACAAGGAGCTACACACGTGATCTGCTCTTATGAACAGCGGGAGAATGTTATCGGAATCAACGATGGATTGCTCCCGCCGAGTGAAACACGTCCCGACAGCGGCCGGCGAATCCCGGTCGGCCTGTTCGTTCGACGGTCAACAGTCGACGGGGCGACGCGCTCCGGGAAACCAGCAGAACGACGTCGGCGGGTTCACGACGTCGGCGATCGTGGTCACCGTGAACGTTGCCGCCAGCGCCGGAACATGGCAAATCCTCACACGACGCTCCCTTCCTCCTGTCGGTCTCCCGTGCGAGGACGCCACCCGACGCGTGCCGTGTGGATGACTCCCGCACGTGGAAACGGCACGCGTTCGGAGCGACATCGTCGAGAGCCCCGAGGTGCTCACAGAGCCGCAGAAATAGGTCGATCGCCCGATGTGGCCCACTACCTCAGACGTCCATCATGGAGATGTCCGACACACCCCATCACGGCAGGCGCGTCGGCCGCCGACAGGAATCGATCATGTACTCGTTGCTCAGCCACTCTGTTCACCAACAACTTGCCAGCGATCGTCGGCATCGCTTCGTCGTCGCCGCCGCCGGCAGCCGTCGTCGCCGTACGCCGCTTGCGCCTGACCTGATCCGCACCGCCGATCTCGGTGTCTTCCCCACGGCGACGCTGCCGGACGCCGGTTCGGCGGAGCGGATCGGGAGTGCGGCCGCCGCGTGACCCGAATCGGGCTTGCGGCGGCCGCGCGTCCTGTCGTCACCGCAGATGCATCGCCGCCCGTTCCGACCGTCGCCGGTCGGCGTGGGCAGCTGGGGCCGGTCGACGGCATCGCGCGGCTCGCTACCATGCCTGGTGTGCTGACGGGTCGGATCGGGATGAGCCCGGCGATGATCGGGCGTGCCGGTGTGCTCCAACGGTTACGGTCGCTGATCGAGGAGGCCGACGCGCACTACTCCGATCTGCCGACCGTCGCGCTTGTGGCAGGTGAGGCCGGCATCGGCAAGACCCGACTCGTCCGGGCAGTGCTCGACGAGATCGTCGCCGACCCCACGAGCGAGGTGGTCGTCCTGGCCGGTGCCGCCGAACCCGGTTCGTTGTCGCGCTCGTACGATCTGGTCGCTCAGCTCGCACCAGCAGGTTCGCTCCAGCCCGCTGTCGATGCCCTGACGCTCATCTCCGAGACGTCCCGCCCCGTGGTCGGAAACTCGACGAGTCAGGGCCGGACGGTGGTGGTCGTCGTCGAAGACCTGCACTGGGTCGACGCCGAGAGCGCCAGCTTCATCGACGAGTTGGCGCGCCGCCCCCTGCCCCACGTCGTCATCGTCGGAACCTACCGGCCGAGCGATCTGCGTCGGGGATCACCGGGCGGGGACCTCGTCTCGCGGCTCGAACGACGCAACGAGGTCGAGCAGATCCGCCTCGATCGACTGGCGCGCCACGAGGTCGGGGCGATGATGGCTGCGATCGCTGATGCGCCGGTGAGCTCGGGCGCCCTCGAGGCCGTCAGCCGACGCAGTGCCGGCGTGCCGTTCGTGGTGGAGGAGCTGATGCGCTTCATCGGCCCCGACACGTGCAGCGGCGACGTGTTCGACGTGCAGTTGCCGTGGTCGTTGGAAGAGGCCGTACGGCAGCAACTCGCTGGGCTCGCCACCGTGGAACGGACGATCGTCGACGCGCTTGCCGTGCTGGCCGAGCCGGCGGGCTTCGAAGTGCTGGTGGCGGTGTCGGCGCTCTCGGAGGTGGAGGTGCTCGACGGGTTGCGTGAGCTGATGGCGCGCGGTGTGGTGGTGGAGCCCCGTGAGGACCGGCTGTGGTTCGGTCACGCGCTCGTGGCCGATTCGGTGCTCCACGAGCTCCTCGGTCGTGAGCGTCGCCGGCTGCACGGGCGTTGCTTCGCCACGTTGCAGGAGCTCGCACCCGATGACCATGCCGCACTCGCTCGCCACGCGCTCGGCGCGGGCCGGTACGACGAGATCGCATCGATCGCGTGTCGTGGCGCGCGGCAGTACCTCGACCGCGGAGCATCGTTCCAAGCGCTTCGGCTCGCGTGTGAGGGCCTTGCCGAAGACGGCGATGAACTCGAGCTCCTCTCCGTCGCCACCGAGGCGGCGTGGCGACTCGACTTCCAGTCCGAAGCACTCGATCACGCGCAACGTTGGCTCGAACTGGCAACGGTCGAGCGTGACCGGCTCGATGCACGGCGATATGTGGGGCGCCTGATGCTCGAGCTGGCTGATTTCGACGGTGCGGACGCAATGGTCGAGCACCTCGTGACAGACGCAGCGCGCTACGAAGCGGGGCATCTGGTGGCCGAGCAGGCGCGCGCCGAGGCCGCAATCGCGCAGCTGCTGATGCTGCGCCACGATTCGGCAGCGATCGAGTGGGCCGACCGGGCGATCGCACACGCCCGAACCGCCGGTGATCGTGGTGTGGAGGTGCAGGCGCAGGTCGAACGCGCCAGCTCGTTGCAGACCCGAACCAACCGCGAGGAGGTACTCGTCGCGCTCCAGGACGCAGCGGACAGCGCTGCGCTGCTGGGCGATGGCGTGTCGCGCGCCCGGGCCATCAACAACATGATGGATCTGCTGCCTCCGGCGGCGCCCGAGACCGCTGCGCTGCGGCGCGAGCTGCACGACACGGCCGCAGCTGTCGGGCTCGACAAGCTCGGCGGGGCGAACGTGATCTGGTGGGACGCTGTCGCCGCCGAGGCCGAAGGCGATCTGGCGGAGTTCCGGCGCCTCGTCGACATGTGCTTCGTGGGCCAATCGGGTCGCCGCGGCGCCGAACGAAACTTCGAGTCCGTTCGCATCGCGATCGAGGAAGGTCGGCTCGCCGACGCCCACGCCGCACTGCCCGACCTCCCTGTTGTCGCGGTCGGGTGCTCCGACCCGCGCTCGATCGCAGCGCTTGCGATACCGCTCGCGCTCGCCGGACTCGAACGCGACGTCGGCGCAGGCCGAAAGGTGTGGGAGTTGATGTGTGCTGGTGACCTGTTCCCCGATGGTTGGGGCCTTCCGTGGCTCATCGCCGACAGCGTGGCGAGCGCGTTGGCCGCGGGCATCCCTCCGAACGAGGTGCGCATGGTGTTCGACAGCCGCCTGCTGGCGGGCCACCCGTCGGCGGCGCGCATCGAGATGATGAGTGAAGGGTTCCTGTTGGTGGCAGAGCATCGTCACGACGAGGCGGTGGTGGCGTTGCGGCTCGCCCTCGAGACAGCCGATCAGCACGTGACCAGAGCCGTGCAAGGTCTGATGGAGATCGCCCTGGCTCAGTCGTTGCTCGCCACCGGCGACCGCGGCGGGGCGCGTCGTGCCGCGGAGGCCGCCGTCACGTCGCTGTCGCGGTGGCCGGGATGGCGACGCGACCGCGCCGAGGCCCTGGCGGCACGATTGGAGAGCTCGACTGTGCGAACCAACGGCGAACTCACCGCTCGCGAGTCGGAGGTCGCCGCGCTGATCGCCGAAGGACTCACCAATGGTCAGCTCGCCGAACGGTTGTTCATCTCGCCGAAGACCGCTTCGGTGCACGTGTCGAACATCCTCGCCAAGCTCGGGTTGTCGACTCGCGCCGAGATCGCCGCCTGGCAGATACGTCGCGGCCTGCTGGCAGCGGGCTGACACACGTTTCGGCCGGATCAGCCCGGATCAGCCCGGATCAGCCCGGATCAGCCCGGATCGGCCCGGATCGGCCCGGTCGAGGTGCACTTCTGTCCACCACGAGTGCCGGGACCAGCGGGTCCGACGGGTAGGGTCTCCGCCCATGGGTCAGATGGTTGGTGTGATCGAAAAGCGCAGCTCGACTCCGGGCATCGTCCGGTTCGAGGCGAATCGCACACTCACCGGACAGGGCCACGAGCGATTCGCGAGTGAGCACGACGCTGTCGGTCCACGGCCTGCGGCCGAGTTGGCTCGGCGCCTGTTCGCCACCGGTGAGGTCGACAGCCTGCACGTGTACAGCAACATCGTCACGGTGAACCTCCGCCGCGGCTTCGCCGGGGAGGGTCTGTACGACATCGTTCGCGAGCTGTATCAGTACTGGAAGCCCGGTATGGAGCCCGCCGTGTTCGTGTCGGAGGCGCCCGCAGAGGTCGCTGCCGTCGAGGGAGGCGGTGCTGGTGGCGTCGGCCCGTCGGCCTACGAGCAACTCGTCCCGGAGCTCCTGCGCGAGCGCAGCAAGGACGCCCTCGCGAAGTGGAAGGCAGCCAACGGCTGAGCGTGGTGATTGCTGATCGGATGTTCGGATGATCATCTCGCCGGACGGGTGTGAATCGATGCCTGCACGACTGCCTGCACGACTGCCTGCACGACTGCCTGTAAGACATCGGCCGTGTGGTTCCGCAGGCACACGGTGAGCGAGGCCGAGCACGGCGGTGCGGGGGAGCGCTTCGACTCGTCGAGCAGGGGGGACATGACGCTGCACCAAGTGGCCGAGGTGCTGGGCGTGCACTACATGACCGCGTACCGATACGTCCGGCTGGGTCTGCTCCCAGCCGTGAAGTCGGGTGGCATCTGGTGCGTAGCACCGTCCGACCTCGACGAGTTCCGCGCGGGCAGCGCGCTGTCGCCGAAGCTCGATGGCGGCAGGCATCGCCGCGCGCCGTGGGCGGAGCGGCTGGAAGCACGTCTCGTTGCGGGTGATGCGGCAGGGGCGTGGGGTGTGGTGGAGTCGGCGTTGGCGGCCGGTTGCGAGTTGGAGCAGATCTATGTGGATGCGCTCGCCCCAGCGATGGCGTCCATCGGCGATCGGTGGGCCAAGGGGGAGCTCGACGTCGCGATCGAGCATCGGGCGACGGGCATCGCGATGAGGCTGGTGGGTCGCCTCGGCCCACGCTTCGTACCTCGTGGACGTTCCCGCGGCACGGTGATCTTCGGTGCACCGACGGGGGAGCGCCATGCACTCCCGGTCGCGATCATCTCCGATCTGGTTCGTCAGCAGGGCTGGGATGTGTCCGATCTCGGTGCCGATGTGCCACCTGAATCGTTCGTTCACGCTGTGCTGGCCACCCCTGATGCCGTGGCCGTGGGCCTCTCGATCACCGTCGAAACAGGGCTCGAGTCGGCCCGGCAGACCCTCGCGGCGTTGCGGGCCGATCCCGAACGGCTCGCAGGTGTGGCGCTCATCGTGGGCGGTCAAGCCGTGACGAGTCACGAGATCGGGCTCGCGCTGGGCGCCGACCTGGTGGCGCTCGATGTGCGCGGATTCGGCGAGCTCCTCCGGTCGATCGGCTCCGAGCGGCCGTCGGCCGGCGCCGCCGGCTCCTGACCGCCTGACCTGACCCAGCTCCGTTCTCGAACACCGCTCTCGACCACCGTTTCCTGATCGAACGTACGTACTGCGTCTCTGCTTGACTCCAGTGGCGGTTACGCTGGGTGGTGATGGATGTGTCGATGCCGCAGGCGGGTGTGGATTACCCGGGGACGTGGCCGGCGTTCG
>JAYSLK010000216.1:0-5621 GCA_043725585.1 Actinomycetota bacterium | reverse complement strand
GCCGACAACCTGTTCTGCGAGTCGTGCGGGTACGACTTCACCACGGGCCAGGCGCCCGAGCCTCAGGCGGGAGTGATCGCCGTCCCGGTCGCCGCTGCCCCTGACGGTGACGCCAAAGACGGGTCGCACGGCGGGACCGGCGACCCACATGCTGAGGCCCCGGATGCTGAGGCCCCGGATGTCGTGTCGAGCGGGTCGCCCGTCGGCGCGGGCGCCACGGGCCAGAACACGCCGGCGTGGATCGTCATCGTCGAAGTCGACCCGATGTGGCATGCGATCAAGGGCGAGCTCGCCGATCGCCCGTTGCCGCCGCCGTCCACCAGCACGGTGCCGTTGTTCCAACACACCTCGTTGATCGGCCGCACGAGCCAGTCGCGTGGGCTGCGTCCCGAGATCGCGCTCGATGTCGACACCGCCGTGTCGCGCCGGCATGCCCAGCTGCTGGTCGAAGGCGATCAGCTGAGCGTGGTCGACCTGTCGTCGACCAATGGCACGTACGTGCTCCATCCCGGTCAGGCACCCGACGCCGACGCGGCTCCTCTGCCGTCGGGCGTTTCCACGGCACTCGCCGACGGCGACCAGATCTTCCTGGGAGCCTGGTCGCGACTCACGGTCCGTCGCGCCTGACGAGCACTCACTGGCGTGAGATCTCGGTGCTGACCGTCCCGGGCGCGCCCAAGGTGTGAGTTCGGTGAGCGACCGTCACGATCATCCAAGCGGGCCACAGCGGCGCCAACAGCGTCTGGACCGAAGAGGGCGGCGGCTGAGTCAGACGCCTTCGAAGTTGAGCAGGGCGTTCTCGACCACTTCGCCCAGCGCGGGGTGGATGTAGTACTGACCTCTCGCCATCTCGTCGATGGTTCGCCCGTAGCGGATGCCTTGGATCAACTGCTGGATGAGGCTCGACGCATGGGGTCCGATGATGTGCGCCCCCACGAGACAGCGGGTCGCCCGGTCGGCGATGAGCTTGCAGAAGCTGGTGGTGTCCTCGAGCGCCCAGCCATAGGCGATGTCGCTGTAGTTCTGCATGGCCACCATCACGTCGATGCCGGCGTTGCGTGCCTCGTGCTCGGTCATCCCGACGGCGGCGATCTGAGGGTTGGTGAACACCGCATGGGGCACGGCTCGGTAGTCGTTGATGCGCGGGACATCCTGGCCGAGGATGTTGTGTGCGACCGTCCTGGCCTCGTGATTGGCCACGTGCTTGAGCTGGAACGGCGAGCTGATGTCGCCGAGCGACCACACGCCGGGCACCGACGTCGCACCCGTCTCGTCGACCACGATCCGGCCGTCGGGGTGCAGCGCCAGCCCTCCGGCGGCCGCATCGACGGTGTCGCTGTTGGGCACGCGCCCCGTGGCCACCAGGATGTGCGTGCCCTCGAGCACGCTGCCGTCGCGCAAGGTGAGGTGCACCCGTTCGCCATGGCGTTCGACCCTGTCGACGGACGTGCCGAGCCGGAGATCGAATCGCGTGGCGAACGCGGCCGTGATGGCCCGACTGATGTCGTGGTCCTCGGCGCGGAGCAGCTGTGGGCCACGTTGGACGATCGTCACAAGTGAACCGAACGAGCCGAACACGTGGGCGAGCTCGCAGGCGATGAACCCGCCGCCGAGCACGATCAAGTGCTCGGGCACCGACTCGACCCGCATGATGTCGTCGCTGGTGAAGTAGCCGACCTCGGCCAGGCCGGCGATGTCGGGCACCATCGGTCGCGCTCCCGCCGCGATCACGATCTGGCGTGCTTCGATGCGGCGGACACCGGTGGGCGTGGTGATCTCCATCTGCCGTTCGCCGACGAACCGGCCACGGCCCACATGCACGGTGATGTTCGGGCATTCGTGTGTGCGGTAGCGCGCGCCGCCCTCGGCGATGGGGTCGATTCGACCGAACACCCGGTTGCGGATGTCGAGCCAACGAACGCCGTCGACGTGGGCGTCGACGCCGAGCCTGGCCGAGTGCTCGACGGTCTGGACGATGTCTGCGGCGTGCACGAACATCTTCGTCGGGATGCAGCCACGGTTCAGGCAGGTGCCGCCGAACACCCACTCCTCCACCATCGCGATCTTCCAATGGTCGATCGCGGGCGAGACGATCGAGTTGCCGCTCCCGGCACCGAGGATGATCAGGTCGTAGTGCTCGGAGGGCAGTGGTTCCATACGGAGGGTCACGGTACCTGGACGGGCGGCACCGAGGTCACGGCGTTCCACATCGCCTCGTCCGGGGCGCCGATCATCGCCCGGTACACCGGCTCGGGATACACGAGATGCGGTTTCGCGGGGTCGAACGCGGGCTGTGGCACCGCCTCGGACGGGCGATCGAACGCTGCCGGCGACGTGAAGCGGGCGAGTTCGTCGGCGGAGATGTCGACCAGGGCCTGCACCTCCGGGTCGATCCAGGCGCGCTCGTCGATCGCTCCTCCCGTGGCCACTTCGAGCGCGAGGCCCTCGGGGCCGGCGAAGTACATGCTCTGGCACATGCCGTGGTTCATCGGACCGATCACGGGAACCCCGCGGCTGCGGATGCGATCGCGCATCGCGTACAGGTCGTCGAGGGTGTCGACGTTGAACGCCAGGTGCTGCATCGTGCCGGCGGTGACCTGCCCACCTGCGTTGCCCGCGTGGGTGACGCCGATGATCTGCTGGTCGGGGTTGTCGGGGTGCTTTTGGAAGGCGATGTAGCACGCCGGGCTGAGCTCGACGAACGCATGGAACGTGTTGGCGACTCCGTGCATCCAGTACAGCGCCTTCAGTTCGCCTCCGAGCACGTCGGTGAAGAACTCGATCTGGCCCTTCATGTCGCGAGTCGCGATGGCCAGGTGGTTGATGCCGTTCGGATGCAGTGCCATCGGATCAGCGTAAGCCGCAGGCGCGTGGCGCTGGTCAGTCGGCCGGGCTGTTCGTTGGTCGCCAGATGACGGTCAGCGGGCTGCGGTCACCGTGTCGTGGCGATGCAGGTCGGCGTGGACCGCGTGAGGATCGCCGGCGTACTGGGCGGCGGTGATCCGATAGGTACCGCCCTCGGTGAGCCACGCGGTGCCGATGCGGACATCGAGCTGGCGCAGGTCGAGCGCTGCCGTCGCGATCAGGGCGGTACGTGCCGGCACGTGCACCCGAGTGAAGCCGACGAGCCGTTCCGCCGGCCGTTCGTGGTGCGAGTCGGGCACGCCGGCGTAGAACTGCACGACGGCGTCGGCGTCGACATCGCCGGTGTTGGTCACCGTGATCTGAGCGCTCGCGCCATCGGCCTCCACTGCGAGCAACCCGAGTGTGAAGGTGGTGTAGGACAGGCCGAACCCGAACGGGAAGGCAGCCTGATGACCGTCACGGGTGAGCTTCCAATGGCCGTGCCACAGGTCGTACACCTCGGTCTCGGCGTCAGGGTCCCAGTGCGGCAGATGTGCTTCGTCGTTGGGGATGCTGAACGGAAGGTGACCGCTCGGCACCACGTTCCCGAGCAGCACGTCGGCGAGCGCATGTCCGCCCTCCATGCCGGGGTACCAGAGCATCACGATGGCCGGCACGTCGTGCCGCCATCCCTCCATCACCGTCGCGCTGCCACCCATCACGACGACGATCGTGTTCGGGTTGGCGGCAACCGTGCGGAGGATGAGCGCCTCGTCGTCGCTCGACAGCGCCAGATGGCGCCGATCGCCGCCGGGGGCGAAACCGCTGTCGTCGAGCCCGGTGATCTGATCCGTGTCGGCGGCGGCGGCTGTCGGGAGCGGCTCGGTGGCAGGTGGAGGTGCGAGCGCAGCGATGGCCACACGGTCGTCGTCGCTCATCGGCGGGAAGAGGGTGCCCATCAACCCAGCCGTTCCGGCCGCGTCGATGTACTCGCCCTCGTCGGCGTGGGTGAAGCCGACCACGACGATCGCGACGTCGGCATGCTCGGCGATCGAGATGTCGCGATCGCTGTGCTCCACGGTGCAGCTCGCCAGCGCGGCACGCAGTCCGATCAACGGTGTCACCACGTCGGTCACCACGACATCGCTCGACCCTCGATCGCCGAGGTTCTTCGTGGCGGCCAGACGGCCGATCACGGCCACGCGTCGGAGCGCCCTCGCGTCGAGGGGGAGGAGACCGGTGTTGCGCAGGAGCACGATCGAACGCTCGGACGCCTCGCGGGCGAGTGCCCGATGTGCCGGACATGCAGCGATCGCGGGGTCGACCGAGCGAGCGGTGACCGGGTGGAAGCGCAGCAAGGTCGCCACGATGCGTTCGACCGCCGCGTCGACGTGCGATTCGGGCAGCCGTCCGTCGGCGACGGCCTCGGCCAGCACCATCGCTCGCTGCTGTCGGAACGGCATCTCCACGTCGAGGCCGGCGCTCACGCTGGCCACCGCGTCGCGCAGGCCGAAGATGAAGTCACTCGTGACGAAGCCGTCGAAACCCCACTCGCCGCGCAACACGTCGGTCAGCAACTCGGAGTTCTCACCGCAGAACGAGCCGTTCACGCTGTTGTACGCGCTCATCACGCTGGCAACGCCGCCTTCGACGATGCGTCGGAAGTGGGGGAGGTACACCTCGTGCAGCGCTCGATCGTCGGCCTGCACGTCCACCTTGAACCGGGCGTTCTCCATCGAGTTGAGCGCGAAGTGCTTGACGCATGCCATCACGTGGCGTTGCGCGCCCGAGGCGAGCGCATGGCCCATCTCGCCCACGAGGTACGGCTCTTCTCCATACCCCTCCTGAGCGCGCCCCCAGCCTGGATGCCGGAGCAGGTTCACGCACACGCCGCCGTAGTAGGTGGCGCCCACCGTTCGCAGCTCCGAGCCGATCGCCTCGCCGATGCGACGTTCGAGATCGACGTCCCACGAGGCCGCCCGGGCCATGCTCACCGGGAAGCACGTCTTGGGACCGATCACACAGCCGCGTGGGCCGTCGCTGAAGTGCAGCCCGGGAATGCCCAGCCGCTCCACCACCGCGGCCGGGAACGTGTGGGCGTGATAGCCGCCCTGCATCATGTCGAACAGCCCGGGCCAGGCCTCCAGATCGCCGTCGAGGCACCACAGCTTCTCGTCGATCGTCATGCCGGCGACCAGCGCAGCCGCCTCGGCTGCTGCGTCGGTGGTGCCGACGGCGACTCGTTGGGCAGCCAGCTCGAACGGAGTGCTCATGGTGCGAACGTACCGCCCGCGCCCGGCGCGTGTCGGGCCCACGGATTGGCCGCCTCGAATCGGGCCGCAGCGGCGAGGACGAGATCCTCGCGGTGCCGCGGTCCGATCACCTGGAGCCCGATCGGAAGGCCATCCGCTGTGGTGCCTGCCGGAACGCTCATCGCGGGCAGGTTCACCAGGTTGGCCAACATCCCGTGGATGACCGACATGCCTCCGTGCACCGCCTGCCCGGCGACGGTCGTGGGCATCGGTCCCTCCGCGGCGAACGCGGGCAGGCACGTCATCGGTGTGAGCAACAGGTCGACGCGATCGAACACCTCGGCCATCTGGTGCACCAGAGCGCGGCGGTGCTCCTCGGTGCGACCGATCTCAGGTGCGGTGACACGCGGCGCGCTTCGCCAGCCTGGTGCGACGAGCGGGTCGAGCTGATCGGTGTGGTGCTGCCACAGGTCGGGGTCGATCCCGACGAACATGTCGACCACCTCGAAGCGGATGTACGTGCCG
>JAYSLK010000215.1:0-3109 GCA_043725585.1 Actinomycetota bacterium | reverse complement strand
GCGCTGGCAGATGTCGACCGCGCCGGTCCGCTCGACGACATCGCTGCGGTCCTCGAGAAGCTCGAGGACACGGTGAAGGAGGTGCGCACCGGGGGTCTGCTGGGCGGTGGCGCCAAGGGTCATGCAAAGGCTCGCAAGGAGTACCTCGAGATGCAGGGCAAGCGGCCGTGACGGAGCAACGTCCCGCCCCGTTGCGTACGCGGGTGACCGAGCTGCTCGGGATCGACTACCCGATAGTTCAGGCACCGATGGGGTGGATCGCCCGCTCGCAGCTGGCGTCGGCAGTCAGCGGGGCCGGTGGCCTCGGCATCATCGAGACGTCATCGGGCGAGCTCGATGCCATCCGTGGCGAGATCATCGCGATGCGCGAGCTGACCAGCCGACCCTTCGGAGTCAACATCGCCCAGGCCTTCGTGCGCGATCCCGCGATCGTGGAGTTCGTGGTGGAACAGGGCGTGCAGTTCGTCACCACGTCGGCCGGAGATCCGGGCAAGTACACGACACAACTGAAAGCAGCGGGTCTCACCGTGTTCCACGTGGTGCCCACCCTGGTCGCCGCGCAGAAGGCCGTGGACGCCGGTGTCGACGGCCTGGTCGTGGAAGGCGGTGAGGGAGGTGGGTTCAAGAACCCCCGCGACGTGTCGTCGATGGTGCTGCTCCCGCTGGTGCGCTCCAAGCTCGACGTGCCCATCATCGCCGCGGGCGGCATCATCGACGGAGCATCGATGGCCGCCGCGTTCGCGCTCGGCGCAGACGGTGTGCAGATGGGGACTCGGATGGTGAGCGCGGCGGAGTCGCCGGTGCACCAGAACTGGAAGGATGCGATCATCGCGGCGGCCGAGACCGACACCGTGTTCCTCAACCGATTCGGGCGCCCCGGGCTGCGTGCGCTTCGGACCGAGCGGAGCGAACGGCTCGAGCGGGAGGAGAACGTCTCGATGGCCGAGTTCGGCACCGCGACTGATCTCTACTTCGGCGGTGACATGGAGGCCTCGCTCGCGCTCACCGGTCAGGTTGCCGGACGCATCGACTGCGTCCGTACGGCGGAGGACATCCTCCACAGCACGATTCGCGAGTTCCGTCAGGTGGTCGGAGCACTGGGATCGTTGATCTGACCGCCTCCGGTCGCTAGCCTCTGTCGTCAAGCGGAGGTCTCACTGCTCGTTCGTCGACCCCGGAATCCCCTGGGTTCGGCTCGAGCGGTCAGTTGGAGGTCGTGCCGTGACATTCGTAACCGTGAGAAAGAGCCTGACGACCGTGTTCGTCATGTTCCTCGTGATCTCGTTCTGGCGGAACCCGTCAGCGTCCGCCGGCGCCTTCGGAGACTTCGTCAGCGACGTCGGCGGGTTCTTCTCGGCGATCATCGACAAGACCGCCGAGTTCGTGAAGGCGCTGGTCTGACGACGGCCCACGCATCACCTCCACCATCCACACCGTGATCCCCCACAACGCGGTGGCCAGCGCGATGTGCACCGCCACCAGTGCCGCAGGGATCTCGGTGAAGTACTGCAGGTAGCCCACGCCACCCTGCAGGACAGCGACACAGATCCACGCGACGATCACCCCGTCGAGCACCTCCCGGTCGTCGCGGCGGGAGCGAAGCCGAAACAACAACCCGGCCACGACGGCGACTGCGACCCATACCGCGATGCTGTGCAGCTGTACGACGCGGTGGATCGCGAACCCGAACCGGCGAGCGTCTTCGTCGCCGGCGTGAGGACCAGAACCCGTGACCACGGTGCCCAGCAGGATCACGATCGCGGTGGCGATCGTGATCGCCCACACATGCCGGCGGATCGGCACGTTCACCCGCGGCACGGTCACTCGATCGGGAACACCGGCTCGAGACACCAGCACCACCGCATTGGCGATCAGCACCATCGACAGGACGAAGTGCGCCTGCACGGCAGCCGGGTGGAGATCGACCAGCACCGTGAACCCGCCGAGCAGGATCTGTCCGACCACGCCTGCGACCAAGCCCCACGACAGCCTGGTGAGGTCGCGGCGGCGTGGCTCGCGCAGCATGGAACCGAGCACCGCGATCATGACACCCAGGGCGACCAGCCCGGTGAACAGACGGTTGATCTGCTCGATCGCCGCGTGCTTCGACGACACATCGATCAGCTGCTCGTCGTTGCAGTTCGGCCAGTCGTCGCAGCCGAGACCCGATCCGGTGAGGCGAACGCCGGCTCCGGACACCACGATGATCGCCAGCAGTGCGAGCGCAGCCACACAGATCGACCGGTACCGCCGGGGCGACACGCGGATGCGGCTCCCGCGAGGTTGCTCGGACGACGCGCCGCCGCCTGCATCGGTGACATCGGCAGTGGTGGCCACACCAGGCAGCGTACGAGGCCCGTCGGTGCGCCGCCCACTCCGCAGCAGACGTCTGGGCGTGGCTACGGTCACCTCCGTGCTCACCAGCTACGACGATTTCCCGATCCACCAGGCGTCCGTGCCGATCGCCAACTCGGCCTCGGGCGACATCAACCAGTACGACCGCTACTTCTTCAACGGCTACACACCTGATGGATCGGTGTACTTCGCCGCGGCGATGGGGCTGTACTCCAATCGTCACGTCGCCGATGCGGCCTTCTGCATCGTGCGCCCGGCGACCCCAGGAACCGACGACAGCATCAGCAGAGAACAACGCTCGGTGTTCGTCTCCCAGCGGGCGCCCGACGACCGGATGTACGCAACCCAGCTCACTCCGATGGAAGTGAAGATCCTCGAACCGCTGCGCGTCGTGCAGGTGCTGGTCGACTCGCCCGAGCACGGCATTCGTGCCGACGTGACCTTCACCCACCGCTCACCCGTGATCGAAGAACCGCACTTCTTCCTCCGCGCCGGCAACCGCACGTTGTTCGACTACACCCGCCTCACGCAGTTCGGGTCGTGGAGTGGCTGGATCGAGGTCGACGGCGAGCGGATCGACCTCGATCCTGCAGAGGTCCTGGGATCGCGAGATCGGTCGTGGGGGGTTCGCCCGGTCGGCGAACCGGCGCCTCAGGGTGGACCCGTCGGCTTCGCGCAGTTCTTCTGGCTGTGGGCGCCCGTCAACTTCCCCTCGTGCTCGACGCACTTCGACGTCAACGAGTACGCCGACGGC
>JAYSLK010000214.1:0-2807 GCA_043725585.1 Actinomycetota bacterium | reverse complement strand
CTTGGCAATCGGGACCAGTCGCTCGACCGCCACGTCGGACTCGAGCAGCTGATGGGAGGTCCCGACGCGGGTCACCCAGCCACCGACGCGCCGACCGTGCAGCGGAACGCGCACCATCGACCCGACGTCGACACGACCCGCGAGTTCGTCGGGAACGACGTAGTCGAAGCTCTTGTCGAGGCCGGCGACATCCGGCAGGACCCTGGCGATGATCACGGCTCGCTGCTCACAGCACGAGGTCACCTGCGCGTCCGAGCGCTCGCGCCCGACCTCGCTGCGGCAACGCATGCCGGCTCGCGGGTCGAGGTGGCGCGGACGGTCGGCTCAGAGACCGATGGCGCTCTTGAACGCCTCGAGACGGCTCGTGTGCTCCCAGGTGAACTCCGGCAGATCGCGGCCGAAGTGGCCGTACGCGGCGGTCTTCTTGTAGATCGGACGCTTGAGGTCGAGATCGCGCACGATCGCAGCCGGACGAAGATCGAACACCTCGCGCACTCCTTCGACGATCGTCGCCGGGTCGACCTGCTCGGTGCCGAAGGTCTCGACGAGGATGCTGACGGGGTGTGCCATGCCGATCGCATACGCCACCTGCACCTCGCATCGCGAGGCAGCACCGGCGGCGACGACGTGCTTGGCGACCCACCGGGCGGCGTACGCGGCCGAACGGTCGACCTTGCTCGGATCCTTTCCCGAGAACGCCCCCCCACCATGACGGCCCATGCCACCGTAGGTGTCGACGATGATCTTTCGACCGGTGAGGCCGGTGTCGCCATGTGGGCCGCCGATCACGAACTTGCCGGTCGGGTTGATGTACACGTCGTAGTCGTCGTCGGCATACTGCTCGGGCACGATCGGTCGGATGACCTGTTCGATGAGATCGGGACGGATCACGCTGTCGCGATCGATGCCGTCGGCGTGCTGGGTGCTGATGAGCACGTGGGAGAGCTTGACCGGCTTGCCGTCGACGTAGTCGAACGTGACCTGGGTCTTGCCGTCCGGCCGGAGATACGGCACGGCGCCGGCCTTGCGGACCTCGGTCAGACGCTCGGCCAGACGATGGGCCAGCCACACCGGCGCGGGCATCAGGTCGGGGGTCTCGTCACACGCGTAGCCGAACATCATGCCCTGGTCGCCGGCGCCTTGACTGTTCAGGTAGTCCTCGCCGGCCTTGCCGCCACGAAGCTCTTCGCTCTTGTCGACGCCCTGGGCGATGTCGGGGCTCTGCTCGTCGATCGACACGATCACGCCGCAGGTGTTGCCGTCGAACCCGTAGAGCGCGTTGTCGTATCCGATGCCGTTGATCGTCTCGCGAGCCAGCTTCGGGATGTCGACGTAGGCCGAGGTGGTGATCTCGCCGGCGACCACGCACAACCCGGTGGTGAGCAGGGTCTCACACGCAACACGGGCATTCGGATCCTGAGCCAGGATGGCGTCGAGAACGGAATCGCTCACCTGGTCGGCCATCTTGTCGGGATGGCCTTCGGTGACGCTTTCGGATGTGAAGGTGTACGTGCTCACGACGGTGAGTCTCCTGGGGTGATGTGGCTGATGTAGAGGAAGCGGAACGTGACAGGAACGGTGATCGAGGGGCTCGACCCGTGGATGCGCACCGTCACGGGGCGGTGTCGGACGCGGATGCAACCTGACCTGCACGGATCTCGCACACGCTATCGAGCACCGCCCTCGCGATCGCACGTTTGTCGGACAGCGAGACGCTGATCGCATCGCCACCCGCGCGCAGCATCGTGACCGCGTTGGTGTCGTGTTGGAACCCGACGCCGGGGGCGCTCACGTCGTTGGCGACGATCAGGTCGAGGTTCTTGCGCCGCAGCTTGCCCTCGGCGTTCGCGATCAGGTCGCTCGTCTCGGCCGCGAAGCCGACGAGGGTCTGGCCACCGCGCTTGGCAGCGCCGAGGGCGGCCAGGATGTCGGGCGTCGGCTCGAGGACGAGCTGCGGAACGCCGGAGTCCTTCTTGATCTTGCCCGCGGCGGCTTCGACCGGCCGGAAGTCGGCCACGGCAGCGGCCATCACGATCACATCCGCGACCGGTGCCAGGCCGCCGAGGGCTCGCTCCATCTGCGCTGCGGTCTCCACCGGGAACAGCTCTGCGCCACTCGGCAGTGGCAACTCGACCGTGGATACCAGACTCACCCGGGCGCCGCGGCTGAGCGCCTCGGCGGCGAGTGCGTACCCCTGCTTGCCGCTGCTGCGGTTGGCGACGACGCGAACGGCATCGATCGGCTCGCGGGTACCTCCTGCGCTGATCACGACGTGAAGGCCCAGCATGTCGCGCGGACCGAGCACGCGTTCGACCTCGGCGACGATCCGCTCGGGGGATGCGAGGCGACCCTTGCCCGCATCGCCGCCGGCCAGACGACCTTCGTCGGGTTCCACGACGTGCACGCCTCGACGGCGCAGCGTGGCCAGGTTTTCCTGCACCGCCGGGTGCTCCCACATCTCGGTGTGCATCGCTGGGCACACGATCACCGGCGCCCGCGTGGCGAGCAGCGTGTTCGTGAGCAAGTCGGTCGACAGGCCGGCCGCATACGCCCCGAGCAGCCGGGCCGTCGCAGGCACGACCAGGACGAGGTCGGCACCCTGGCCGAGCTTGGTGTGCGGGATCGGGCTCGCCTCGTCCCACAGGCTGGTCTGTACGGGCTCACTGGCCAGCGCCGACAGGGTGGTCCGACCGATGAAGTGCTCGGCTCCCTTGGTCATCACGGGGATGACATGAGCTCCTGCATCGACGAGCCGGCGACAGATCTCGACGGCCTTGTAGGCCGCGATGCCGCCGGTGACGCCGAGG
>JAYSLK010000213.1:0-2357 GCA_043725585.1 Actinomycetota bacterium | reverse complement strand
GCGCGCGTCATCGGTGCCGACGTAGTCGACGTAGTCCTTCTTGAGGACGTACCCGCAGGTGGGCTGAGGCACGACGATGTCGAGCCCCTTTCGGACGCTCGCGGCGAGCGCATCGACGTTCTTCCGGGCGATCTTGTTGAACTGGTCGAGATCGCCGCTGTGGAGGAACGGCGCCCCGCAACAACTGGCGCCCTCGGCGAGCTGGCATTCGATGCCGTTGCGCTCGTAGACCTTCACGAGATCGTGACCGATCTGGGGCTTCTGATACTCGACCAGGCAGGTGGGGAACACCGCAACGCGGCCCTGGCGCTTGTTGATCCGCACCTTCGGTCGGCGGGCGAACCACGTGGAGAACCGCTGCTTGGCATACGGGGGCAGCAGGCGGACACTCGAGACGCCGGTGACCTTCTCGACCGCCTTGCGAACGAACGATCCCGACGGTGCCGCAACGATCTTGTTGGTGAGCGGCGCAGTGGCCGTGGCCATCTTGCCGATCAGGTCGGTCCGACCCATGAACTCGGTGGTCAGACGATCACGGGTGCTGATCTGCTTGGTGTCGTGACGCATCGCGTCGGCACGCAACATGAGCCGCGGGAAGTCGAGTGCCCATTCGTGCAGGTCGGGGATGTAGGGGCAGTTGACGTAGCAGAGCTTGCACTGGAAGCACTCGTCGATCACCTGGTCTTGCTGTGCCGGCGTGAGCCGGCCGGCGTCCTGGTCGTCGTGGCGGTCGATGTACTCGAACAGCGTGGGGAACGAGGTGCAGAACTTGAAGCACAACCTGCACCCGTGGCACAGGTCGTAGACGCGTGTCAGCTCGCCGCGGACATCGGCTTCGTCGAGGTACTCGGGATGCTTCGGGTCGTACGTGGTGGTCATGGTGCGTACCAGCTTCGCGCGGGCCGCAGGTGTGCGGCCCGCGCGAAGATCGCGTAGAGATCAGAGGGCGTCGAGGCCCTGCTGGAAACGACCGGCATGGCTCTTCTCGGCGCGAGCCAGCATCTCGAACCAGTCGGCGATCTCGGTCAGGCCTTCTTCGCGGGCAGTCTTGGCGAAGCCCGGGTACATCTGGGTGTACTCGTAGGTCTCGCCGGCGATCGCTGCCTTGAAGTTGGCCTCGGTCTCGCCGATCGGCTCGCCTGTCGCGGGATCGCCCACCTCGGCGAGGAACTCGAGGTGACCGTGGGCATGCCCGGTCTCTCCGTCGGCGACCGAACGGAACAGCATCGCTGCGTCGGGGTAGCCCTCGACGTCGGCCTTCTGGGCGAACCACAGGTAGCGGCGGTTCGCCTGGCTCTCGCTGGCGAAGCATTCCTTCAGGTTCTCGTGGGTCTTGGTGCCTTCGAGGCTCATGACATTTCTTTGGTCTGTCGGTCGTTCACTCGGCAACGATGGGTGGCGGTGAGACTGGCGGGGAGATCGGGTCGGGCACCGAGGTGCACGACGAGCACGATCCGCGGAAGACGACGTCGGTCGCGGCGATCTGGAATCCTCCAAGACCTTCCACCACGACATCGGCGAGGCCCCCGAGGTACACATCGCGGACGTCGCCGCACACGTCGCACACCAGATGGTGGTGATCGCTGGTGTTCCGGTCGAAACGTGCCGAGCCCGAGGTGAGCTGAAGTTGCTGCAACTCACCCATCGAAACGAGGTCGTTGAGCGTCTGATAGACGGTGCGCAGTGAGATGCCCGGCATGTGCGAGCTCACCTCGAGATGGACTGCTTCAGCCGATGGGTGCGACGCGTTGCGGTGCAGCACGGCGAACAGGGCTTGGCGCTGTGGCGTGACCTTCAGGCCGCTCGAGCGAAACGCGCTGCTGAGCTCGGTCGGTGAACGCACGGGCACGACCGTATTCGCGACGGTTGCTGTTTCGCAATTGGTGCAGAAAGGTTGCCGTCGGAGGTTCCGTACCGGCGGTTCCGGCGCGCTCCCATACGATGCCGTCGATGTCCTCACCCCGAACACGCGCCGCGTTCGATCGCACGGACATGCTCCACAGGCTCGAGACCGAACAGTTCGACGTCCTCGTGGTCGGCGGCGGGGTGACAGGGGTCGGCGTGGCCCTCGACGCGGCATCGCGGGGCCTTCGAACCGCGCTCGTCGAGCGTGGCGACTTCGCCTCGGGGACGTCCTCGAAGAGCTCGAAGTTGGTGCACGGCGGTCTCCGCTACCTGCAGCAAGGCGAGATCCGCCTGGTGTACGAGGCGCTCCGGGAACGTCAGCGGCTGCGCAAGAACGCACCTCACCTCGTCAGCGTCCTTCCTTTCATGATCCCGATCCTCGGGCGGCCGCCCAAACCCGGCGATCCGGCATCGGCCGGCGCTTCGGCGGACACGAAGAGCGTGGTCAACCG
>JAYSLK010000212.1:0-3154 GCA_043725585.1 Actinomycetota bacterium | reverse complement strand
CGGTCACCGTGACCACCAACGACAGTGCGTTTGCGTCCGGTGGGGCATCGGCCGGGATCGGGATCGTGACCGTGCCTCCGGGTGCCACCGGGTTGCCGTTGCGTGTGTCGAGGATGCGGCGCGGCGCGACGGGCGTCAGCCGGCCTGCGCTGACCGGGCCCACGTGCACGAAGGCACCCGAGGTGTCGAGGACCACATCGCCGCTCGTCGTGTACACGTCGATCGACCCATCCTCACCCACACGAGTGATCGCCGCGTTCGATCGGATCTGGCCGGCTCGATAGTTGAGGTTCGAGACCAGCGGCCGCAGGATGCCGGAGGGGTACATCGTGAGGAAGCCGGAGGTCCTTGCATTCACCGACACGGCACTCAACGCCACGGCAGCTGGGGAATCGGGAAGGCCGCATCGCCCGGCGACGCGCACGCGCAGCGTGGTCGCGTCGAGCCGCGTGAACCCCTCGCCCGTGCGGGTGTCGGCCAGACGACAGGGCTGCACCGACACGAGGTGCGCGCCGACCGCATCGGCGGTCACGCCACCCGCCGCGCCGCTCGAGTGCGGATCAGCGACGATCGTGCCGGCGATCGCCAGCAACGCCACCGCACACATTCCCACCGTCGCCCGCCCGAACAACCCTCGCTCCCATCGAATCGATGAATGCTCGACGGTAGGAACGAGTCGGGGATGATGTCAGCCGATCGAGCCTCGATGATCCGAATGACCTACGCAGGCGCGTTCAAGACGTCGCCGAGCGCGGTCGGACGTGCTCAACAGGTGGGAACGACGCGGAAGTCGTAGCGATTGATGTTGGCCGGCAGCCACTGCTGCAGCGCCGTCAGCGTGTTCGGTGCGAAGTCGTGCATCAACACGTTCGACACGTTGCCAGCTCCGCTGGGCAGTGCGTTCAGGACCGCGATGATCTGCGAAACCGACGTGGTGCTGGTGCGCCAATCGTTGGTGTCGTGGCTCCACATCGTGATCGCGAGACCTTCTCCGTTGATGAGGTTGCGCACGTTCGTGTTCATCGGGGTGACCACCGGGCCCGAGTTCGGATCGATGTAGCCGAACGGTGGCCGCATGCAACGAGGTCGGTACCCGCCCGTGGCGTTCGCGATGGCGGTCTGCGTGGACCGCAGTTCTTCGAGGATCAGCGTGTTCGTGAGCGTACGGAGGTCTCGATGATCGAACGTGTGGTTGCCGATCGCGTGGCCGCGGTTGCGGATCGAGGCGACGATCCAGGGGAGTTGGTTGGTGTGGTCACCCTGGATGAAGAACGTGCCGCGGATGCCGTACTGCTCGAGCAGGTTCATCACCGCGGTCGTGGTCGAAGGTTGCGGACCGTCGTCGAAGGTGAGGTACACGATGCCGCGGGTGCCCGGCGGTGAAGTGGTGGTGGGCGGACCCGTCGTCGTCGGTGGAGCGGTCGTCGTTGTGGTCGTCGTCGTGCTGGTGGTCGTCGTGGCGGTGGTGGTCGTCGGTGTCGTGGGCGGACCCGTCGTCGGTGGTGCGGTCGTCGGTGGTGCGGTCGTCGTGGTCGTGGTGCTCGTGGCGGCCGGGGGTTCCACGCGAGGCGTCTCGTTCTCCAGCAACGCGGCCGAGAAGGTGCCGGCGAGGTCGACGAGCAGGTGTGTGGTCTGCAAGCTGAACAGCTCGAGGCCCGCATCGGTCGACGGCACGATCGCGAAGTTCGCGACGACGTCACCGGCGCCGGCCGGGTTCAGGGTCGAGCTCTCGGGGCGACTGTGACCGGCGGGGAACGCGGTGACGAAACCGGCGACGCCGTCGACAGACGTGATGTTGAACGCCAACGTCGTCGCCCCCGAGGTGGGTGACGGAATTGCCACTCTGCCCCCAGGCATCACCGGCACGTTCAGCCCGAGCGGGCTGAGCACCCGAGTGTCGAGCAGGCGCGTCGGATCGAACGGTGTGAACATCCCCTCCGTCGACACCGGGGCCGATGCACCGGTGAACCAGCCCGTGACGTCGACGACCACATGTCCTCCGGCGGACAGGTAGATCGAGAGTCCATCGGGGCCCACGGTGTGGATTCCCCCAGCGGCGCGCGTCTGGCCGGCCGCGTCGAGGTTGAGCACCGAGGCATCAGGCCGAGGCGAGCCAACCGCGTGGGTGGAAACGAACCCCGGACCCGTCGCTTCGGTGACGGTGATGTTCAACGACAGGGCGATTGCATCGGCGGCCACACCACCGGGGAGAGGCACCGTGACCGACCCGCCTCGCGGCACGATCGACGATGCGCGGGTGTCGAGCACACGTGTCGGCGTCATCGGCACGAATCGGCCGGCGGATGCCACTTCGGCAGCGTCGAACCATCCCATCACGTCGATGACGATGGCGCCGCTGGTGGACTGGTACACGTCGAAGCTTCCGTCGCGGTTCACCCGAACGATCGCCGCGTTCGAACGCACCTGCCCTTTCGAGAAGTTCAGCATCGATGCATTGGGTCGCGTGGACCCCGTTGGGAACAGGCTGAGGAAGCCGGCCGAACCCGCGTCGACCATCACGACCGACACTGCCAGCGCCATCGGATCGGCGCCGATGCCGCACCGGCCAGCAGTACGAACCCGCGCGATGTGCGGTGTGAGACGGAGATAGCCACCGGGGGCACGGGTGTCGACCAGTCGACACGGCGCGACGGACACGTAGCGCGCGGTCGCAGGAGCTGCGGAAACAGGTGCCGGTGATGGAGTCATCGGCACGACCAGGGCGACCAGCCCGAGGGCCACGGTCATCGCCAGCTTTCGCATTCCTCAATCGCCCCCTGTCCCGTCCGCCAAGACGATCGAACGGACAGCGACACGAGATTGTCCGCTGTCCGCCGACGAGCTCATGTTACGCAACGACTGCCCGCGCGGAGTAGCACCGAGAACAACTCGCATCGCTGCCAGGCGCGACGCTCGCCTCGGATGAAGAGCCGAACAGCCGACTCCTCGAACCTGGGCTCCATGTCATGTCGATCGGGGTGTGTAGTGGTACGTTCCGATCGCGGCCGGGCATCGACGCTCGACCGTCGTCACAGCAGTGGCCCTGCACGGCTCACGGCACGCGCAGGACAACATGACGTCAGTTCGGCTTCGAGGGGGAGCGGGAACATGACCGACATCGTTGATCGGGACGCGGCGGCCTCTGGCGCCGAAC
>JAYSLK010000211.1:0-4661 GCA_043725585.1 Actinomycetota bacterium | reverse complement strand
TCTGTCCGAGCACGGCTCGGTGCCCGAGGAGTTCCGTGAACTCGCCGAGCACGAGCTCTGAGCCGTTCGACGACGACGTTGCTCCGGTGTGAACACGAGGGCGGAGGAAGCCGGGATTCGTCCCGGTGTGAATCGGTCGGTAGGGTCCGACGCAGCACACATGGTGACGGCCGAGTACGGCCACGACGAAAGGTGACCGGCATGGCTGGTGGCGCGCTGAAGACGGCGAGCATGGACGACTTCGATCTCCGGATGTCGGAAGGCGTGCGACCGCTCTACGAGGCCGTGAAGAAGTTCATCGCCGACGAGGTCGATCCGATCACCGCCGAGTTCTATCGGCTGGGCGACAACCGGGCAGACCGCTGGAGCTGGGCGCCTGGCCAGCTCGAACTGCTGGAGACGGCGAAGGCCAAGGCTCGTGAACTCGGCCTCTGGAACTTCTTCCTCCCCGATGCCGAGACCGGTCAGGGTCTGTCGAACCTCGACTATGCGTACATCGCTGTCGAGTTGGGCAAGAACCGCCTTGCGTCGGAGTGCCTGAACTGCTCGGCCCCCGACACCGGCAACATGGAGGTGCTCGAGCGGGTGGGCACCCCGGAGCAGAAGGAGCAGTGGCTGGAACCATTGCTCCGCGGCGAGATCCGGTCCGCCTACGCGATGACCGAGCCGGGGATCATGAGCTCCGACGCCAAGCAGATCCAGACCCGGGCCGAGCTCGACGGCGACGAGTGGGTGATCAACGGCGAGAAGTTCTACATCTCCGGAGCTGGCGACCCGCGGTGCAAGATCATGATCGTCATGGTGCGCACCAACCCCGATGCCGACACCTACAAGCAGCAGTCGCAGATCCTCGTGCCGATGGACACCGCGGGCGTCGAGATCGTCGGCGCGATGGACGTGTTCGGCAACGACGACGCCCCGCACGGCCACATGCACCTGCGCTTCCACGACGTCCGCGTCCCCAAGGACAACGTGCTGTGGGGTGAGGGCAAGGGCTTCGAGATCTCGCAGGTTCGTCTCGGCCCTGGTCGTATCCATCACTGCATGCGCTCCATCGGCTCGGCCGAGAAGGCGATCGAGATGATGGTCGATCGTGGGCTGAGCCGTGAGGGCTTCGGCAAGAAGTTGATCAACCTCGGCAAGAACATGGAGGTGATCAGCAGGGCTCGGATCGAGGTCGAGGCGATGCGCTTGATGGTGCTTCGAGCCGCCAAGGCGATGGACACGCTCGGCAACGCCGAAGCCCGTGTATGGGTGAGCGCCGTGAAGGCAATGGTGCCGGAGAAGTGCTGCGACATCATCGACGAAGCCATCCAGATGCACGGCGCCGCCGGGATCTCGCACTGGTTCCCTCTCGCCGACATGTGGCACAGCCAGCGCACGCTTCGGTTGGCCGATGGCCCCGACGAGGTGCACCACCAGGTGGTGGGTCGCGCCGAGGCAAAGAGCCGTGAGTCGGATCGAGCCACGGGTGTCAACACCACCAGCCCCAACATCGCCAAGGGCCGCGTCTTCACCGGGCCCTGAGCTGGCCCTGAGCTGGCCCTGAGCTGGGACGTCACGGACGATCTTCTGCCGACGCGCACGCGACGCGAGGGGTGTCGCCACGTAGGGTGGCGACGTGGCACAGGTCGGCGAGGGACCAGCAAAGCCCCAGCACGGGCGTGACCCGCTGATCGGGCTCGATCGGCAACGCGTTGCGTTGATGATGTCGGCGCGCGACGGGGCGATCATCGCCATGGCTGTCAGCGTGGTGGTCGCCGCGTTTCTCTACTCGCGCGACGAGACGGGCACCATGACGTGGTTGGCCGTCCGCCTCGTCGTGTCGATCGCGATGATCGTGGCGTTCGCACAGCTCGAACGGTCGGCCAACGTCGATCCTGCTCGCTCCGTCTCTGCCTTCGCATTGGTGAGCGCCTTCGGCGGAACAGCCTGGGGGCTGTTGCCGGTGCTCGTCCGGCCCGAGGACCCCGAGTGGCAGGCGATCATGCTGTTTGCGCTCGTCGGCAGCCTCAGCATCTTCGCCTCGGGCACGTCGCCCGACCGGCGTGCTTTCCTGGCGGGGGCGACGCCTGAGGTGGTCTTGGGGCTGATCGGGTTCGCGACGTTCGACGGAACATACGCGGTGGTGCTGTGTCTGGCCCTCCTGCTGGCCGCCGTGTACGCCTACGTCATCTTCACCGAGTCGAACCGAGTGTTGATGGCAGCGTTCGAGGCCGAGCAGAAGAACGGCGATCTGGTGATCGAGCTCGAACAGCACCGCGCCGACCTGCATGAGGTCAACGAGCGGTTGCATGCGTTGGTCGAACGTCAGTCGATGACGCTGGAGGAGCGGGACGCCCTGATCGCTGCCGTCTCCCACGACGTTCGCTCGCCTCTGGCCGCAGTGTCGTTGATGTCGCAGACCTTGGCGCAACGCGGTGCATCGATGACCGACGACCAACGCAGGGCGATCGCCGAGCGGATCAGCGCCGATGCCCAACACACGGTCGAGGTGCTCTCCGACCTCGCCTCGGCGCAACGCCTCAAGGTGCACGACATCGCTGCGTCGCGCACGACGATCGATCTCGAGAATCTGTTGACATCGGTCGTGGCCCAACAACGATCCGACGTCCACCACGTTCGGCTCGGTGCGATCGAGTTGCACGGCTCGACGGTCATCGCCGATCGCGTCCTGGTCAGTCGCATCCTCGACAACCTGGTGTCGAACGCACTCAAGCACACACCTCCCGGCACCATCGTCAGCGTCGGCGCGGCGATCGCCGGCGACGACGTGCTGGTGTACGTCGACGACGATGGCCCAGGGCTCCCCGAGCCGATCCGCGACTCAGTCTTCGACGCCTACGTGCGCGGGACGTCCTCGACGGTGCGTCCGGGCAGTGGCGTCGGCCTGTTCCTGGTCAGAACCTTCGCCCAGTTGCACGGTGGTCGGGCATGGTGGGAGCCGAGTCCGATCGGTGGGTCACGATTCGTCGTCTCGTTGCCGCAGTACCCGGTGGCACCCGGTGCTACCGCTACGCGGCCCGTCGCTCAGTAGCGAGGGCGGGCGAACACCTCGCGTACCAGCGGCTCGAAATGGGCGAGCGGCTCGGTGTCGCCCTCGGGATCGAATGCGATCTGGTCCCACTCGTCGGTGAACTGCTCGCAGAGGGCGAACCACGGTTCGTCGTGGAACTGCTCGCGGAGATCGGTGCGCATCCCGAAATGACCGTAGTAGTGGCGGCCCTGGAAGTCCTGATGGTTCTTGATCGTGTGGAAGACGTCGGGGCGAACGTACGGCTTGAGCATCTCGGCGGCGATCGCACCGTGGTTGGGAACGCTGATCGCCTTGCCGATGTCATGGCACAGCGAGGCGACGATCATCTCGTCATCGGCACCGGCGCGCTCGGCCAGCGTGGCGGTCTGAAGGCAGTGCGTGAGCTGATCGGTGGCGAAGCCGTCGGTGATGTCGGCCAGCGATCCGAGCAGCATCAGGACGCGATCGGCGACGCGCCCCTGGTTCAGCTTGGTCTCTTCGCCGATGACCGCCCACTCCTCGGCGGTCGACTGATCCATGCGCGTGAACGTTACGGTCATGGAGCAAGTCTGCCACGCCGCTGTTGCATGCGAGCGACGTGGGCCGATCGGCCCATTGGTCCGCCGCAACTGGCCGTTCATGACCCCCTTCCATACGCTCGCCGAATGAGGCTCACTCCCACCAAGCTCCTGGTCCTGTTGTCCTTGGCAGTCGTCGGATCAAGCGGTGGTCTGACGCCACACGCGGCGGCCGACGCCGAGGCGCCGTCGTCTGCTCGGACGAACAGCGAGAGAATCGTCGCGGCGCGAGAAGCGATCGAGGCTCGATCCTCGTCGGCGACGACCCGAGCGGAGAGCTTCGCGATCGCGGGTCGAACGCCAACTCGAACGGAGGCCGCCGGACAGTTTCTCGATCCGATCGGCGATGTGCCGTTCGCTCCAGGCGATGTCACGGTCGTCATCGTCGATGCCCACAGCTCGGGGCTCATCGAGATGGTGGTCGGAGTGTCCGTCTACGAGTCGCCGCTGAGTGCGAACTGGCAGATCGGCGCGACGGGGCCGGTCTGGGACATCGACCGGAACCTCGACGGAGTCCTGGACTTCTACGCCGTGATGGCGAACGTCGGCGGGACCGTGGGGGCTGCGGTCTTCGATGCCGCCGACCGCTTCGTGTGCACGGCACAAGTGGGGTTGAGCTCGGTCAACCGGATGTACGGCGTGCGATTCCCTGCCTCGTGCGTCGGGAACCCTCAATCGATCCTGTTCAGCGCTGCCATCGTCTACGACGACGTCAGCAACACCGGACTGCAATCGGTCGATCTCGTACCCGACGACGGTGGTTGGATCGGTCCGCTCGCCAACGATGCGTTCGTCACCACGCCTCCGCCGGTGCCGAGTGGTGTGTTCCAGTCGCTCGATCCGGCGCGACTGGTCGAATCGAGGTTCGGCCAGTCGACTGTCGACGGCCAGTTCAACGGCATCGGGACTCGGAGCGCCGGGTCGATCACGCAGTTCGTCGTCGCCGGTCGCGGTGGTGTGCCGTCCACTGCATCGGCGGTGGTACTGAACGTGACGGCGATCGAGGCTCGCAGCGCCGGCTACTTCACGGTGTTCCCGTGTGGGTCGGCGCAGCCGAACGCGTCGAG
>JAYSLK010000210.1:0-1681 GCA_043725585.1 Actinomycetota bacterium | reverse complement strand
GGGTCGGAGAGCATGTCCAGGACGTCGAGCGCCTGGGTCCGGATCGGGCCACCACGCACCGTGTCGAGGAGGCCGCGCGCCGAGAGCAAGAACGTGATCGCGTGGCCGGCCGCCGGCCCATCGACCACGATCACGTCGTGGTCCCCACTGCGCTCCATCGCCTTCAGCTTGCCGAGCACGACGATGTCGTCGATGCCGGGTGCGGCGGTGGACACCACGTCGATCACGCCGCTGGCCGCCAGACGCTTGGCCACGCGCTTCAGGCCGTGCGTCTCGAGGTACTCCGCGAGGGCATCCGGGGCGGTCAGGGAGAGGTGCGGCAGATCGCCGATCAGCTCGCCGAGCGTGGGCTTGCCGTCCAGGTCGACGGCCACCACACGAAGTCCGGCATCGGCTGCCGCACGCGCAAGAACTGCCGTTACCGTGGTCTTCCCGACGCCACCCTTGCCGGCCACGATGACCAACCGGGTGGTGCTGAAGAACTCTCGTGGAACCAGGCGCTTCGGAGGCACTTGTGCGCAGACTAGTCATCGCCCTGCTCGGGGGCCCCCTCCTGGTGGCTGTCGGATTGGCCTCCGGTGCAGCAGTCGCCGGATCGAACACCGAGACGAGCGTGACCATCCCAGCCGGGACCGACGCAGGGACCGACGCCGCGACCGCCGGCTCGCTCGCGCCGATCGACGTCCTCCAGGTGACCGGGCTCTTCGACGGTGTGGTGATCGAGGCCATCGATGACGCCATCGAGCGCGCCACCGCCGATGGATCGCAGGCCCTCATCCTGCAGGTGAACTCCGGGGGAGCGATCGCCTCGCCAGCGGAGATGACCGGGTTGATCCAACGTGTCGCCGACTCGCCGGTTCCGATCGGCATCTGGGTCGGCCCGTCGGGCAGCGCCCGTCTGTACGGCATGCCTGCCCAACTCATGGGTGTCGCCGACGTGACCGCGATGGTGAGCGGCAGCCGAATCGGCCACACGGGTCGCCTGGTCGACCTCGATGGACGACAGGTCGACTTCGGGGCGGCCGCCGACCGGCTGAGGTCGGGCTCGTTGTCGTTCCAGGATGCTCGAACCCTCGGCGCGCTCCGACTCGACACGCCCGACGTCGGGGTGCCGACGATTCGCAACATGGTCGCCGCCATGGACGGTGTCACCGCTGACGGCATCGAGCTCGACACCGTGAGCGAGGGGGTCAACGACGAGGGGGGAGCCGAGTTGCAGGCGACGCTCGTTCGGTTCGCCAAGCTCGGACTGGTCGATCAGCTGATGCACACCGTGGCCAGCCCGCCGGTGGCGTATCTGATGTTGATCATCGGACTCAGCCTCCTGGTGTTCGAGTTCTTCACCGCGGGTGTGGGCATCGCGGGTGTGGTGGGCGCGGTCTGTGCGTTCCTGGGGTGCTTCGGTCTGGCCGAGCTGCCCGCTCGAGGATGGGCGGTCGCGCTGTTGGTGCTCGCCTTCGCCGCCTTTTCGATCGATGTGCAGGTCGGCATTCCACGCCTGTGGACCGGTGTCGGCGTGGTGCTCGTCGCGATCGGCAGCCTGGTACTGTACGAGCCGCTGCCGGGGACGAGCATGGGCGTTGGATGGCTGACGATGCTGGTCGGCATCGGGGGGACGATGCTGACGTTCACCGTCGGCATGCCGTCGATGACTCGCACACGCTTCGCCACGCCGACGATC
>JAYSLK010000209.1:0-1848 GCA_043725585.1 Actinomycetota bacterium | reverse complement strand
ACATCACGGGCGATCCCGCGGCCGACCACCTCCTCAACGTCGACGGCACGGCGCTGCTGATCGGCATGCTCCTCGACCAGCAGGTACCGATGGAGTGGGCCTTCGCCGGCCCGGCGACGCTGCAGGCGCGCCTCGGGCACCTCGATACGACGCTCATTGCGGCGATGGACCAAGAGGCGTTCGTCACGGTCTGCTGCGACAAGCCGGCGATCCACCGCTTCCCGGCCTCGATGGGACGGCGCATCCACGAGATGTGCGCGGTGCTCGTCGAGGAATTCGGCGGGCGTGGCGAGGGCGTGTGGGACGGGGTGACGACCGGTGACGAGTTGTACACCCGGCTCCGCACGCTGCCCGGCTACGGCGACGAGAAGGCGAAGATCTTCGTGGCGCTGCTGGGCAAGAGGATGGGCGTTCGTCCGAAGGGCTGGAAGACCGCCGCCGGCACGTTCGGAGACGCCACACCGCGAAGCGTCGCCGACATCCACGACACCGCCTCGCTCGGCAAGGTGCGCGAGTGGAAGAAGGCCGCCAAGGCAGCCAAGCGCGACAAGCAGGATCGCCCGGTCCCGTGACGGACGAGGCCCCCCCGATCGTCGACACGACCAGCCCTGACTATGCGACGCGACTCGCGGCGTCGGTGGCTCCTCGCACGGGCGTGCGCAGGTTGCTCGATCCGCAGCGGCCGTACCGTTGGAACATCCGCCGGCTCGGGCTCGGGCGGGTGCTCGACATCGGTTGTGGCGTCGGCCGCAACCTCGCTCATCTCGACGGCAACGGTGTCGGGCTCGACCACAACGCCGACTCGGTGCAGATCGCGAAGTCTCGCGGCCTCACCGCTTACGTGACCGACGAGTTCGTCGGGAGCGGCGACGATCGTGCGGCTTCGTTCGACACGTTGCTGTTCGCCCACGTGTTGGAACACATGACCCCGGGCCAGGCCATAGATCTGGTGCAGCAGCACCTGACCTACCTGCGCTCGGGCGGCCAGGTGGCCGTGATCTGCCCACAGCAGAAGGGGCAGGCGTCCGATGCCACCCATGTCACCTTCCTCGACGCGCAGGCGATCACGGCGATCCTGCTCGCGGCCGGCGTGACCGCAGAACGTTCGTCGTCGTTCCCGTTCCCTCGACCGTTCGGTCGAGTGTTCACGCACAACGAGACGATCGTGATCGGGCGTTGGACGGCGCCGAGCCTCTGATCCGGGCACCTCGATCGACGGCCGTCACCAACCTGCGGCAGGGAGGGCTGGCGTTCGTCGGGTTCGGGTTGCTGCTCACGTGTTGGGCAGCGATGATCGGCAGATACGGCGGACCGGACGAACCGGCGCACGTGCTGCGTGCGCATGCCGTCGCCCACGGAGACCTGCTCGGCGCGCCATCGGCGGGATTGCCGCCGGGATACCGCACGGTCACCGTGCCGGCTGGCATCGGTACCGGTGATCCGGCCTGCTACCGCCACGACCCCACCGTGACGAGCACCTGCGCAGCAGGCACCAACACCGGCGCCGTCACCGTCGCGACCTCCGCCGGAACCAACCCGCCGTTGTACTACGCACTCGTCGGGCTCCCGCCCCGCTTGTTCGGGTACTCCGACGACCCGCTGGCGTACCGACTCGGTGCGGTCACGCTCGCGGCGCTCGTGCTCGCTCTCGCCGTCGTCCGCCTCCGGTTGAGCGGCGAGCGTCGGCTCCTCGGCGTCGCTCTGATCACACCGTCGTGCTGGTTCCTGTGGGGTGTGGTGAACCCGAACTCGCTCGAGATCGCGCTCGTCGCTCTCGCCGCCACCGGCATCGGGCGTCGACGTCCGCTGGTGCAACGCGATCTCTGGTGGATCTCGGTTCCGCTCGCG
>JAYSLK010000208.1:0-3777 GCA_043725585.1 Actinomycetota bacterium | reverse complement strand
TCGCGTCGATCACCCACGGTCGATCGACTGATACCTGCTGGAGCGACGAGCGAGACCGGGTGCTGATCGAAGCGGCTGACGCCCTCCATGACGGCGCGGACATCGACGACGCACTGTGGCAGCGACTTGATGCCCACCTCTCCGATGAGCAGGCACTCGATGTGTTCATGCTCGCCGGCTGGTATCCGCGATCAGCTACGCGGCCAACGCTGCACGGGTCGGCCTGGAGCCCGGAGCCCCGCGATTCGCCGACCACCACTGATCATCAGGCTGCCCCATGTCGCCCGCCCGCCGGTCTCAGCTGAGACGTCGATCGAGGTGAACGACGACCTCGTCACCGTCCCACGACCGTTCCGTGTGCTGAGATCTGGGTGGTCGTCAATCGTCGTCATTCCTCGACGACGTACGACGCGGCGGCGTCGCGTTGGGTGTCGACCTGCGCCTGCAGTTCGATGATCTTGCGTTCAGCGAGAGCGATGACGTCGGCGCCCGCGATCAGTCGTCGTGGCGGGGGCTCGCTGGCTGCGACGGCCACCACCGCTGCGGCGAGCTTGTCTGGGTCGCCGGGCTGATGCCCGTCCTGGGCCTGCCACCATCGCCGTTGTCCGGCGCTGCGCTCTGCGTAGTCGTCGACGACGACGTCGGGCCAGATCAACGACTCCGGGCTGGCGAGGGTGGTCCGGAAGAACCCTGGGTTGACGACGGTGGTGTGGATCCCGAACGGTGCGACCTCCTGAGTGAGCGCACCCATCCAGCCCTCGAGGCCGGACTTCGACGCCGCATACACAGATGAGTACTCGAATCCGACCAAGCCGGCACCCGACGAGATCGAGATCACATGGCCCGAACGCTGCTGCCGCATCACCGGCAGCACCGCTCGCGTGACGTTCATCGGCCCGACCAGGTTCGTCGCCAACTGCTGCTCCACCTGCTGGGGAGACATCTCTTCGAAGTAGCCCTTGAACGACGCACCGGCGCTGTTGACGACCACGTCGATCCTGCCGAACCGCTCCACAGCTGCAACCACCGCTGCCTCCGCTTCGTCGACACTCGTGACGTCGAGCCGGGCCGCGAGGAGGTCGTCGCGTTCTCCGAAGGCGGCCGCGATCTCGGCCGGGCGGCGTGCCGTTGCGACGACCTGATCGCCGCTGGCCAGCGCGGCGCGGACGAACGACGAGCCCATTCCTCGCGCTGCCCCCGTGATGAACCACACCTTCATCGCAGCCTCCTCGACCTCGACGCTGACTCCCGATCCACCGTACGCCGCCCAATGCTTCGGGAGCAGCGACGGGAGAACTGCGTCCGGCCGACAACGCCGGGCGGCGCTGCTTCAACGGCTCGACACAGGCCGCGACGTGTGACGCAGAGGCCGTCGTCGGCTTGGCCTGGCCGACGTCCGATGTCGCACTGATCAGACGAATCGTCGAGGGCGTCGGAGCGGTGGCGGGTCTCTGCGAACCCGCTGGAGATTCAGATGATCATCAAGGTGTCAGCCGTCTTCCTGGGTCGAAGCGCGGATGATCAGGGTGACCGCCTCCTTCAGCTTCCGCTTTGTGGTGAAGCGGACGTGCGCACTTCGACTACGGGGCGGTGTACGCCCAGGTCGCGTACACGATGGCGTCGCCGCAACCGACAGATGTGTCCGGCGTGAAGCTCAGCCAGAAAGCGCGTGTGGTGAGGATCGCGACCAAGCCCGACACGGTCGAGAGGGTGACTCGGTTGGTGCTCGATACGTAGATGCAGACCTTGTCTGGTGGTGCCGTGGGGGCGGCAGCTGTTCCCGTGCAGTTAGCGTCCGCGTCGCCGGAACCAGCGTTGGCGACGTTGACGGTCGTACTCGTCGGCGCCACCGGTGCGACGCCCGGCAAGGTCACACGCAGTCGTCGGGGCGGCCTCTTCGAACACAAGTGCAGAGGTGTACACTTTCGGTGGTTGGGCCGTCGGGGTCGCGGCGGTGTCCGCTGGTGAGGTCCACCCGGGTCGTGCGTGTCGAGTCTTGGGGGTTGTCGTGGGTGAGCAGCTGGTGTGGGATGTCGAGGCTGATGTGGTGGTGTTGGGCAGTGGTGGGGCGGCGTTGATCGCTGCGTTGTCGGCGCATCATCATGGAGCGGCCGAGGTGGTGGTGCTCGAGAAGTCGGGCATGGTGGGTGGCACGACGGCGATGTCGGGCGGGATGTTGTGGATCCCGTTGAACCATCATCAGGCCGAGCATGGTGTCGAAGACTCGGTCGACGACGTCGTTGCGTATCTCGATGCGATGGCCCCTGATCGGCTCGAGCCCGATGCGGTTTCGGGATTCTTGGAAGGTGGTCCGGAGATGGTCCGGTTCCTCGCCGAGCACACTCCGGTCCGGTTGCGGTTGTTCACCGGGTTCCCCGACTACCAGCCGAACATGGTCGGGGCGAAGGCCGGTGGCGGCCGTTCGCTCGATCCGGAGGCGTACCCGTTCGACGAGCTGGGGGCGTGGGCGAGTCGGGTGAACCCGCCGAAATCGGGTCTGCCGAAGCTGACGAGCCGGATGGAGGACTACTACCACGAAGTCGACGCCGACCAGCGCGAACAGCGCCGGACTCGCGACTTTCGCGGTCAGGGTCAGGCGTTGATCGGGTCGTTGTTGAAAGGTGTCGTCGACCGGGCGATCCCGATCCATTTCGACATGCGCGCGAGGCAACTCGTCGTCGACGGTGGACGAGTCGTCGGTGTGATCGCGGAGTGTGATGGCAGGCAGGTTCGGTATCGGGCGCGTCGGGGCGTGGTGATCGCAACGGGCGGGTTCGAGTGGAACGAGCAGCTCGTGAAGGCGTTCCTGCGTGGCCCGATGACCGGTCCGATCAGTGTCCCGGAGTGCGAGGGCGACGGGTTGCTGATGGCGATGGAGGTCGGGGCAAGTCTCGGCAACATGGCCAACGCATGGTGGATGACGTCGTCTCGTGAGTCGACGGCTGGTCATCGCGACGCGAGGGCCAGCTACTTGCCGAGCCAGGTCGAGCGCACCTTTCCCGGGTCGATCATGGTGAACCGGGCCGGGCGACGATTCGTGAACGAGGCGTTGAACTACAACGCGATCGGGTTCGTGCTGCACAACTACGACGCCGAGGTGTACGAGTTCCCGAACCTGCCGTACTGGTTGATCTTCGATCAACGGTTCCTCAGGAACTACCGGGTGTTCACCAGCCGTCCCGGCGGTCCGGCACCATCGTGGGCGACGAGCGCAGCCACGCTCGCCGAGCTCGGATCGAAGGTCGGTATCGACGGCGTCGCGCTCACGGCCACGGTTGCCCGGTTCAACGGCGATGTGATCGGCGGTCATGACGACGAGTTCGGTCGGGGTGACAGCACCTACGACAACTTCTGGGGGGACCAGACGCTGGCGCCACCGATGTCGACGCTGGGTGTGATCGACGAAGCACCGTTCTACGCGATCGAGATGGAGGCAGGTGCGAACGGCACCTGCGGTGGGCCACGTGCGAACGCCGATGCGCAGGTTCTCGATTGGAACGATCAGCCGATCCTCGGACTCTACGTGGCCAGCAACACGATGGCGGCCGTGACCGGCGGCGGTTACGGCGGTGCTGGCGGCACGATCGGGCCCGGCATGACGTTCGGTTACCTCGCAGGTCGCCACGCCGCCGCGCAGAACTGAACGAAGGCGCCGGCGGTCGCCGCACGGACCTAGGTGAACAATCCGGCTGCGGCATCCTCGAGCATCCTCGCCGGGCCACGCGGTGCTGTGTCGATGCCCGAGAGCGCCTCCAGCTGACAGGCGCCGAGCAACAA
>JAYSLK010000207.1:0-6761 GCA_043725585.1 Actinomycetota bacterium | reverse complement strand
GCGATGCCGCTCTTGCGTTGGGAGGGTTCGTCCGCTTTCCGGCCGAGCAGCGGTCGTGGGATCTCGCCCGACAGGGCATCATCGACGCTCTCGGTGCGTCTGCGTCGGAGGCTGCGTTCCGAGCCGGCGCCAAGATGTCGTTGGATGCAGCGCTCGAGTACTCGCGACGGGCGAACGCCTCACCGGTAGCGGCCCGCTCCGGGTGGGACTCGCTCACGCCCACCGAGCGTGCCGTCGTGGCCCAGGTTGCCGAGGGTCTCACCAATGCTCAAGCGGCGAAGCAACTCCTGATGTCGCCCGAGACCGTGAAGACTCATCTGTCGAGAGCGTTCACGAAGTTGGCGGTCAACAACCGCGCCGAGCTGCGCCTCGTTGCGGCGCAACGTGCGACCGGGTCGTGACCCGAACCCGGATCGCAACAGGTCGACGCCGGCGATTCCGGCCTGTCGTGAGCACGTCGTGTGCGTTCGGTGGTGCAGGGCGCTACGCAGCGCACACGATGTCGCGCGAGTTCCGAGTCACGGAGATGTCGGCATCGAGTCGTCAGCTGAACAGCGGGGCGAAGGCGGCCATGTCGAGGTACTCGTCGACGCGGGTGATCAAGCCGTCGTCGTCGAATCGCACCACCACGCACACGTCGCACGATGCCTGCACGCCGTCGGGTCGGGTGAGGGTGACGAGGTGCTGTTCGGTCACGACACCTTCGGCAACCGTGCGGCGGACGTCGCTGTAGGCCGTCGTCACCCCGCCGTCCCAGAGCATCGAGCGCAGTCCGGCAACCAGCGTGTCGAGGTCGACCTCGGGCTCGTTGTTCTGCTTGACGCGGCAGCCCGGAGCACACAGCGCTGCGACGCCCTCAGCGTCGTTGGCCTCGAAAGCGGCGAAGATGGCTCCCGTGCGTGCAGCGATGTCCATGTCGACACCGTAGCGAAGATCTCAGCCACCGATTCGAGAGCCGGCACCGACTCGTCAGCGCCTGCCGAACACCTCGCGCTCGACCCACATGGTGAGGTCGAGGATCTCGCGGTCGATCGCCGACGCCATGGCCTTCGTGAACCGTTCGTCTTCGTGCACGGCATCGACCCGGAGCGTGCGTGTCTTTCGGTCGGCGGTCGCATCGAGCTTGCCGACCAACCGATCGCCGAAGAGGACCGGTAACGCGAAGAACCCCCACCGTCGTTCGATCGCCGGCTTGTACATCTCGAGGGCGTAGTCGAACTCGAACAGATCCGCCATGCGCGCACGGTCGTACACCAACCGATCGAGCGGCGACAGAAGTGCCGCACGTCCTTCGAACGACCGGTCCAGCGCCTCCAATCCGACAGGATCGACGCGCCAGTCACCTCGCACGCCGTCGACGATTGCCGGCAGACCGACGGGGCCCACGTCGTTGGGCTCCACCGGGGTCTCGGTCGTTCGAGCACGGGCGATGCCGAGCGCACGCAGCCGCCGCTCGGCCCGGCGTCGATCAGCTTCGTCGGCGGCCACGGCCGGCACATCGGGATACACACGCTCGACGAGGTCCCACACGCGATCGCGCCCCCGGTACCCGGCGATGGCCACCTCGCCCCGCTGGCCCATGAACTCGAGCAGCATCCCGACGTTCTTGTTGTTGTTCCAACCCGACGAGGCCCAGGGCGTGACACAAGAGTCGGGGATCTCCTTCGACGACAGCGGCCCTGCTGCGCGGAGGCGGCGCAGGATGTCGCGGCGGCACCCGTCGTTGGCATCGACCCAGTCGCTCTGGCGCTGGCGGTAGGCAGGCACGTCGTCGACGCCCGGCCAGCGGGCCATGTCGGCCAGGTACAGCGAGACGTCGTCGGCCGGACGAAGGATGCCGCGAATGTCGACCACGCGATGCTCGGCCATCGCGGCAGCGAGGTGACTCGGCGAGTACGCCGACCCGAGACGGCTCCACAACACCAGGTCTGCGCTCGGTGCAACAGCCTTGGTCCCGTCGACCTGGACGCCAGCGAGGTGGCTCACCACCTGGATCACGTCGAGTGGCCTGTGCGCGTCGAGGAGTTGCGCCCGCACGGCGATTCTCCGAGCATCCCGTCGAGAGAGCCGGTGCACCGTCGCCACACGGCGAGCCTAGATCGCACGATCCAACCCTGAGCATCCGTGAGCGAGACCACGCGTGGCGCGTGGTGGTGGTCACGGACGAAGTGGCTAGATGCGCTCCCAGTAGCGGCGGAGCTCCCAGTCGGTGACGGTCTGGTTGAAGGCCTGCCACTCGGCTTTGGCCATCGTGAGGATGTGGTGGTGCACGGCGTCGCCGAAGCACTCCCGAGCGATCGTGCTCTGCTCCCACAGGGCGATCGCGTCGGGCAGGTTCCACGGGATGCGGTCGATCTCGGGTGCCTCGTAGCCGTTGCCACTGAACGGTTCTCCGAGTGGCAGTTCGTGGCGAATGCCGTACAGCCCTCCGGCCAGCGTGCCTGCGAAGGCGAAGTACGAGTTGGCGTCGCTGCCGGGGATGCGGCACTCGACGCGCGTGCCCTTGCCGTGCCCCACCAGGCGGTAGCCGAGGGTGCGGTTGTCGACGCCCCAGCCGATGCCGGTCGGCGCCCACGAGCCGAGTTGGAACCGCTTGTAGCTGTTGATCGTGGGAGCCCACAGCAGACTGAACTCCCGGGCGGTGGCGATGAGGCCGGCGAGGTAGTGCTGGAACAGCGGGCTCATGTGATGCGGGTCGCCGTGGCCGCCTTCGAACAGCGCTGTCTTGCCGTCGAGGCTCCACAAGCTGGAGTGGATGTGGCACGACGAACCGGTGTCGTTGAAGTCGTACTTGGCCATGAAGCTGACCGAGCGGCCGTTCAGATGGGCGATCTCCTTGGCGGCGGTCTTGTACACGCTGTTGCGGTCGGCCATCTCGACGGCGGTGGTGTAGTCGAGGTTGATCTCGTGCTGACCCTTGCCTGCTTCACCCTTGCTGAACTCGACCGGCACGCCGGCGGCCTCGAGGCCGCGCCTGATCGCGCCGAGGATGTACTCGTCCTTCGTGGTCTGCAGGATGTGGTAGTCCTCCAACCATGGCGAGTGCGGCTGGAGGTCGCGGTAGCCCTTCTGATGAGCCTCGTCGTAGGTGTCCTTGAACAGGTAGAACTCGATCTCGCTGGCGACCATCGGCAAGTAACCCAGTTCGGCCGCCGCCTCTACCTGACGCTGCAGGATGGTGCGCGGCGCGACCTCGATCGGTTCGCCGGTGGTCACGTCGAGCAGATCGCACATGATCATCGCCGTCTTGTCGACCCATGGGATGATCCGCACGGTGTCCCAATCGGCACGGGCGAGCATGTCGCCGTAGCCCTGCTCGTAGCTCGTGAACTGATAGCCCGCCACCGGGTTGTTGTCCATGTCGCAGGCGATCAGGTAGTCGCAGTTCTCGGTACCGTCGTCGGCCACCTGCTGCAGGAAGAACCGCCCGGTCGTGCGCTTGCCCACCAGACGACCTTGGAGATCGGGGAACACCATCAGCACCGTGTCGATCTCGCCGGCGCGGATCTTCCCCTCGAGGGCTTCACGGGTCACTTCGATGCGTGCAGACATGGTGGGGACTGTAGAGCGTTGGTCGAGATCACCCGGTCACGACCGAGGCGAGCCGGCGAACCCGCGCCCATCGAGCGCCGATCTATCGTCGATCAGGCCTTCTTCTTGACGACTTCCTTCGCGGGCTTGAGCACGCCCTTGGCGAGCGCATCGTCGAGGTAGCGCTCGGCTTCTTCGGCGCTGACCCTGAGCGCAGGGGCGATCTCACTGATCAGGTTGATGCGGGCACGGTCGTACATCGTGCGCTCCGCGGCCGACAACGACGCGTCGCGATTGCGGGCCGCCAGGTTTCGGACGACCTCGGCCACCTGGTACACGTCGCCGCTCTTCAGCTTCTCCTGATGGTTCTTGAACCGGCGGCTCCAGTTCGAGGGCACACGCGGGTCCGCCTTCGACAGCACCGAGACCAGGTCTTCCAACTCGTCGCTCGACACCGGGGGACGCACGCCCACCTCGGCCGCCTTCAGCGTGGGGACCGACAGCGTCATCTCGTTGATGACCGTTCGCAGGATCAGGTACTCCTGCGTGGATCCGAAGGCCTCCATCTTCTTGGTACCCATCACGATGCACGCACCGTGCTGGGGATAGATGACGGTTTCGCCCTTCTTGAACTTCAAGGTTGACCTCGCTGGGTTCTGCTGACACCGCCGTCGAGTGCTGGCGATCGCCGGCGTTGGCTGGCTTTTCGGTTCCCGGCCGTTGATTCCGGTCATCAAAGGGTAGGCCGCGATGCAGCAAATCACTCCTGCCGAACCTGGTTGCGTGCGCGGCCGGTCCGGTCTTCGGTGGCACCGGGCTGTGACAAGCTTGGCCTCGATGACAACCTTCGGATTCGGCTCCACCACCGACGACGTGCTCGCCGGACACGACCTCTCGGGACGACACGCGCTCGTGACCGGCGGGTCCACCGGACTGGGCGAAGAGACCTCGCGCGCACTCGCTGCACATGGCGCAATGGTCACGATGGCGGTGCGCGATCTGACGCGTGGCGAAGCGGCTGCCGATCGCATCCGCGCCGACACCGCGGGTGCAGACCTCCGCCTTCGCCAGGTCGACCTGGCATCGCTCGCCAGCGTGCGCAGCTTCGCCGAGGGCTTCCTCGCCGACCACGGCACCCTCGACGTGTTGATCAACAACGCCGGCATCATGGCCTGCCCGCAGGGCACCACGGTCGACGGCTTCGAGTTGCAGTTCGGGACGAACCACCTCGGCCACTTCCTGCTCGGTGTGCTGCTGGCACCGGCGTTGGTTGCCGGAGCGCCGAGCCGCCTCGTGTCGCTCAGCTCACGTGGGCACGCCTTTGCCGCCGCCGACCTCGACGATTGGAACTTCGAGCGCACCACCTACGAACCGTTCGTCGCCTACGGCCGCGCCAAGACGGCCAACGCATTGTTCGCCGTCGGCTTCCAACAGCGCTTCGGCGACTCGGGCGTGCAGGCCTTCTCGGTGCATCCGGGGGGCATCCACACCGAGCTCGGACGGCACATGACCCCCGAGGTCATCCAGACGCTCATGGCACGGGTCGCCGACAGCGGCCGCGAGTTCGCGTGGAAGACGATCCCCCAGGGTGCGGCGACCTCGGTGTGGGCGGCCACCGCCGCCGAGCTCGACGGTCACGGAGGCGCCTACCTCGAGGACTGTGGCATCTCCCCCGTCTCCGACGACGAGAGCGCCAACACCGGCGTTCGCTCCTACGCGATCGATCCCGATGCGGCCGACAGGTTGTGGACGCTCAGCGAGCGGCTGGTCGGTCTGACCTGATCATTCGGCTTCGCGGACGACCAACGTGGCCGTGAGCTCCAGTCGCTCACCGTCGCGAAGCACCGTGAACGTCAGCGGTTCGCCAGGGCGGCCGTCGCGGATGGCGGCGATCAGCCCTCCCTGACCTCCGACCGGGCGACCTCCGGCTTCGATCACCACATCGCCGACCTCGACGCCGGCCTGGTCGGCGGGTCCGTCGGGTGTGACCTCGGCGATCACCGCGCCAGCGCCACCGTCGTCGCGGTCCTCGATCGCGACACCCAAGAACCCCTCCACCGGCTCGTCTCCTCCGGCGGCGGCTCTCAGCGTGTCGATCTCCGACAGCAGGGTGCGCGCCGAGATGGCGAAGCCGACGTTGCTGGCCGAACGGGTGGAGTTGCCGGTGGCCACGGCCGTGTTGATGCCGATCACCTCGCCGTCGGCGTTCACCAGCGGTCCGCCCGAGTTGCCCGAGGAGATGGCCGCATCGGTCTGGACCAGGCCGCCGAGCGCTCCCATCTCGGTCACGAGCGTGCGATCGAGCGCCGACACCACGCCGGTCGTGACGCTCGCACCACCGTCGAGCGCGAGCGCAAAGCCGATCGCTACGACCGGCTCGCCCACGCGGACATCGTCGGGGGCCGCGATCGTCGCGACCGGAAGCCCGGTGGCGTCGATGCGCAGGAGGGCCAGATCATTCGGGACGTCGGCCGCGAGCACCTCTGCATTCCGCGGCTCGGTCTCGCCCGCCAGGCGGACGCGAACCGTGTCGGCGCCCTCCACTACATGAGCGTTGGTGATGATCTCGCCGTCTTCGGTGATGATCACGCCGGTTCCGGTGCCGTACACCTGGTCGTCGATGATGCTGGTGATCGTCACCGTGCTGGGGCCGACCTTGCCGGCCACCGTGGCCACGTCGACATCGGCCAGGGACATCACGCCGGTGCCCGACTCGCCGCCGGCCGGGGCGATGATCGGCGACTGCGACGAGGGACCATCGATGCGGTCGTCGTCGGCCACGCGTGCGCCGATCACGCCTCCGACGCCGCCGGCACCGAGGGCGAGCAGGGTGGCTGCGGCAACGACCGGCCAGCGGCGGGGTGCGCGTCGAGGTGCCGCGTCCGCGGGCGCGACGTACACGTGAGCGACGGGGGGCGGGAAGACGTTGGTGGGGGGCTGCGACGGGAGGGGTTCCATGGCGTCCATGACACAGAGTATGGAGCCATCGGGGTGAACGGATGGTGAGAGCGAGGTGAGTACTCGCCGATGCCGGGTCGTCCAGGGCTGCGTCTGGTCGCGTCTGGCTGCGTCTGGCTGTCTGGCTGCATCGGACGCGACCGAGGCGATGACGCCTGGGCGACGACCTGCACCGTGGCGCCTCCGGAGAGACTCGAACTCCCAACCTACGGGGTAGAAACCCGCTGCTCTATCCATTGAGCTACGGAGGCAACGGCGCCAAGCCTAGGCCC
>JAYSLK010000206.1:0-11232 GCA_043725585.1 Actinomycetota bacterium | reverse complement strand
TCACACAGCCACACCAACAAAGCAACCATTCAGCCCACACAGCACGAATGCCACCCACCCGGAACCACCCACGACCCCCGTTCGACACCAGTCACCTAGGGGACGCGGCGGGTGGTCTGCACACGACCAGTCGTGGCTCCCGACTCAGGCCCGCTGCCAACCCGAGCCCGCCACGTACCGACGGATCACCTGTGCTGGATTGCCGGCTGCCACCGAGAACGACGGAATGTTGCCGGTGACGACCGAGTTCGCCCCGATCGTGACGTGTTCGCCGATCTGGGCGCCCGGCAGGATCACGCTTCCGTGGCCGATCCACGATCCGTTGCCCACCGACACGGGGCGCTCCGGCATGGTCTGTCTCGAGATCGACATGCTCACGTCTTCGTAGCCGTGGTTCTGGTCGGTGATGTAGACGTGGTGGCCCGTCCAGACGTCGTCGCCGATCTCGACCGAGAAGTGGCCCACGATGCCCGACCCCTTGCCGATGAGGCACCGGTCGCCGATGCGGACCACCGGATCACTGAGGCACACCTGCCCCGGCACCATGCCTGCCGACAGCGTGCTCTGCGGGCCGATCATCGTGCCCTCTCCGATGTGGATGTAGCGCTCGTTGAAGATCGTGTTGGTGGGGAAACAGATGATGCTGCCCTGGCCGAACGCGCCGAACCGCCGTCCGGTGGAGCTGTTCGGTCCGATGGCGCCCCAGCGACCGATGGTCTCCCACGCCCGGCGGATGGCGACACCGGCGAGGTCGTGTCGCCGCGTCACGGGCGGTGACACTAGCCAAGGCCGCCCCGACTACGTTCGCTTCGTGACTCAGATCTCCACTCCGATCCACACTCCCCTCGGCAGGATGCACGGCTTGGTCCGAGACGGCATCCATGTGTTCAAGGGCATTCGCTACGCCACGGCCGACCGCTTCGAGCCTCCGATCGCCGTCGCGGGATGGGATGACGAGTTGGACGCCACGGCCTACGGGCCGCAGTGTCCGCAGTTGTTCGGGATGCTGGAACAAGCCCTCGGCGGTTCGAGCCTCCCCTCTGGCGAGGACTGCCTGCGTGTCAACGTGTTCACACCGGGGTGCGACGGAGCGGAGCGGCCGGTGATCGTGTGGATCCACGGTGGAGCGTTCACGACGGGCACGGGCTCCATGCCCTGGTACGACGGTTCACAGCTCGCTCGGCGCGGCGACGTGGTGGTGGTCACCATCAACTACCGGCTCGGAGCACTCGGATTCAGCGGCCGCACGAACGCAGGCTTGCGCGACCAGGTGATGGCGCTCGAGTGGGTGCAGGCTCAGATCGCATCGTTCGGCGGAGACCCCGGCAACGTCATCCTCGCCGGCGAGTCGGCCGGAGGTGCGAGCCTGGTGGCGTTGATGGCAGTGCCGGCCGCCGAGGGCCTGTTCCACGGCGCATTTGCGATGAGCCCGTCGATCGGCCAGCTCCGCAGCGGTGAGCGAGCCGACGAGGCACTCGCGGAGTACCTCGCGACCGCCGGAGTCGACTCGCTCGACGAGCTCCGCGACGCTCCGATCGAACGGATCCTCGACGCGCAGGGAACGGTGCTCCGGCGCCATCCCGGCGGAGGGCTCACCGACTTCTCGCCATGCGACGACGGCATGCTCGTGCCCTCCCCCATCCTCGACGCCGCGGCGCGCCATCCGGCCCGACTCGTGCTCGGCACCACCCGCGACGAGATGCAGCTGTTCACCACGTTCAACCCGACCTTCGCCGACTTCGACGACGACAAGTTGTCGGCTCAGCTGCTTCGGCAGTTCGGTGACCGGGCTGCTGACGCACGGCGGCGCTATGCCGCGGCGCGACCGCAAGCGTCACCGCTGCAACTGGCCAGCGCCGTGCAGACCGATGAGGCCTTCCGAGTGCCGGCGCGTCGGCTCGCCGAGGCGCGGCTGCATGCCGGCACCGAGGCCTGGATGTACTGGTTCACCTGGGCGTCAACCGCGTTCCACGGCCGTCTCGGCTCGTGCCATGCCGTCGACATCCCGTTCGTGTTCCACAACCTCGATCGAAAAGGGGTCGCCCAGTTCACGGGCGAAGGTGCCGACCGCACCCCAGTTGCCGATGCATACAGCGCAGCGTTGGTGCGCTTCGCCCACCACGGCGACCCGGGATGGGATCGCTACGAGACGACGAATCGCACGACCCGCCTGTTCGACGTTGCCAGCCCGGTGGTGAGCGATCCGGAGTCCGAGATCAGGGAGCTGTGGCCGTGATCAGCGACCAAACCATCAGCGGGCCCGAGCGCCAGGCGATCGTCGATCTGTCGTCTGGCTATGCGGCCGGGATCGATCATCGCGACTGGGGTCTGTATCGCAGCATCTTCACCGATGTCTGCGAGTTCGATTTCTCGGCGTGGAGCGGCCGCCCTGCCGCGGTGATGGCTGCCGACGACTGGGTGCAGGCGATGAGGGCCGTGAACGGCAACTTCGACGCCACGCAGCATCTGATGTCCAACCACCGGATGCAACGGGTCGACGACGACACGATCATCGCGGTCAACGAGATGCAGGCTCAACATTGGTTCGACGGCGACTCGATGGCATCGTTCGGGCGGGCTGCCGAGCCGGCCTGGTGCCTGCTCGGGGGTCACTACACCAACCGCTGCACTCAGGTCGGCGGTGACTGGCGGATCATGTCGTGTCAGATGACGGTCCGCTGGAGGACGGGCGACGAATCGATCTTCGCCCTCGCCCGCCAACGCTCCCGCTGAACCACACCGCGATGAGAGATGAGTGGCGGTAGCCCACTCATCTCTCATCGCGGTGTGGGATCACCTACGGTGGCGCGAGATGGCAGCGCGCAGCACCTCCGACGGCTCGGTCACCGACGGCTCGGTCACCGACGTTCCGGGCGTCCGAGTCGGGCACGTGACCTCGCGGCAGCGAGGGTGGCGAACCGGCACCACCGTGGTGCTCACCACCGCGGGAGCCGTCGGTGGGGTCGACGTTCGTGGCGGTGGACCGGGAACCCACGAGACCGACCTGCTGCGTCCCGAGAACCTCGTCCAGCACGTGCATGCGATCTGTCTCACCGGAGGCAGCGCGTACGGTTTGGCCGCGGCAGGCGGGGTGATGGCCGAGTTGGAGCGTCGCCGGATCGGATTCCCCGTCGGCGCCGAACCGATGTCCGGTGTGGTGCCGATCGTGCCGGCAGCGGTGATCTACGACCTCGGCCGCGGCGGGGTCTTTGCGAATCGGCCCGACGCGTCATTCGGCGCACGAGCGGTCCGCGCCGCGCGAACGTCGGTCGTCGAAGGCGCTGTCGGCGCGGGCACAGGTGCGATCGCCGGCTCGTTGCAGGGCGGCGTCGGCACGGCGAGCCACACGTGTCCGAACGGTGTCGTCGTGGGCGCGATCGCCGTCGTGAACTCGGTCGGGGCGGTCATCGACCCAGCCACCTGCCTGCCCTGGATCGCGTCGTCACATCGGCTTCGCCGACCGAGTGCGGCCGACCGATCAGCGCTCGCGGCTCGACTCGAACTCGTCCGGGCGCCGCTCAACACCACGATCGGCGCAGTCGCCACGTCGATGGCGCTCACCAAGGCCGAGTGCTCGAAGATGGCAGGCGTGGCCCACGACGGGATGGCTCGGGCGATCCGCCCCGCGCACACGCTGTTCGACGGCGACACCGTGTTCGCGCTCTCCACCGGCATCGGCGCACCCGGCCCAACGGATGCGCTGGGGGCGCGAGCCCGTGCCGTCGAGCTCAACGCCGTGTTCGAAGCCGCCGCCGACTGCTTCGCGATCGCCTGCACCCGGGCGATCGTCGAGGCTTGCTCGTTCCCTGGCGGGCCACCCTCGTATCGCGACCTGTGCCCGTCGGCGTTGACGCACCGGTGAGTCGAGCCCGCACGTCCGAGCCCGCACGTCCGAGCCCGCACATCGACGGCGCTCGCTGACGCCGACGTGCATTGGGTCGCACGAGGTGCTCCAGTAGGTTGCCGGCCATGGTTCGGCCCGAACTGATCGACACCCCTGACGCGATGCGTGCGTGGTCGGAGGACCAACGTCTCGCTGGCAAGCGCGTCGGCCTGGTGCCCACCATGGGGGCGCTGCACGAAGGCCACCTAGCGCTGGTGGATGCAGCACGAGCACACAGCGATGTCGTCGTGGTGTCCGTCTTCGTCAACCCGCTCCAGTTCAACGCGCGAGCAGATTTCGACCGCTACCCGCGCCGCATCGACGACGACCTCGACGCCTGCGCCACAGCCGGTGTCGATGCGGTGTACGCACCCCATGCGGCGGCGATGTACCCCAACGGGTTCCAGACGCACGTCGAGCCGGGACCGCTGGCCGACCGGCTGGAAGGCGAGCATCGGCCCGGACACTTCCGCGGGGTCACCACCGTCGTCATGAAGTTGTTCGCCGCGGTGCGTCCGCACGTCGCCGTGTTCGGTCAGAAGGATGCCCAGCAGTTGGCGATCATCCGCCGGATGACCCTCGACCTCGACCTCGGCATCGACATCGTCGGACTGGCCACCGTGCGCGAACCGGATGGCCTGGCGATGAGCAGCCGCAACCGCCGGCTCGATCCTGCATCTCGGACTGCGGCGGTGTGCGTGTCGCAGGCGCTCGGAGCCTCCGAGGCGTTGGTGCACGATGGGGTGAGCGACGTCGAGGAGCTGTTGGCAGCGGCGACCTCGGTGGTCGAGGCCGAACCACTCGCTTTGCTCGAGCACGTTGCTGTGGTGCAACCCGACACGCTCGAGCTGCTCGATGTGATCACGGACGAGGCGTTGGTGTTGATCGCTGTGTGGTTCGGCGACGTGAGGTTGATCGACAACCTGCTCGTCAGACGTCGATCGGCGGACTGATCAGGCCGGGCCCCAGCCGGTGAGCGCGACGGTCATCGCGATCGCGTTGATGATCGCGTGGGCGATGATCGTCGGCGTGATGCGTCGGAACAGGTATGCCGCGCCACCCAACACCACACCGACACCGCCCAGCACGATGATCAGGCCGATGTTGCCCGTTCCTCGAACAGGATCGAAGTGAGCCATGCCGAACAGCACGCCTTGCAATCCGATCGCAGCCACCGGGTGCATCACCGCGAGGAACGATCGCAGCACCAGCCCGCGAAACACCATCTCTTCGACCAACGGTGCAGCCACCACCGCCAGGACGAGGATCGCGATCACGTAGCCACGCTCACCGCCCACGGTGTCGACACCCTCGGTGTTGCTGCTGAACGGCAGACCCGTGGCGACCACGATGATGCCGAGCGTGATCTGCGCCGCCAAGCAACTGAGCCATGTGACCGGACCCCACCCGGCGTCGGCCCATCGAGCGAACAACCCGCTGTCGGCCCGCAGCGACTTGCGACCCCAACGATGGCTCGCCCACCAGCAGAATCCCAGCACCGGGCCATAGCCGATGATGCCGGCGATCAACACGTAGACCGCGATCGGCCACTGGTGGTGCGACAGTGCATCGAGGATGTACCGGCTGGCCACGAGCGACACCAGGATGGTCGCGAGCGCGCCCACACCAGCACGGAGCGGGATCGTGGGGTGAGGCGGGGCAGGTGGTGAGGGGCGTTCGGCCACCCACGACGTCCAACCGCGGCCATCCCAGTAGCGCACCACATCGGGGAAGCGTGGATCGCCGTACCACCCGGCCGGATACGTCGCAGGCGCCGGGGGCATCTGAGGCCGCACCCCCGTTGGATACATGGCACGAGGCTAGCGGGAGTACTGTCGCCAGCCGATGAGTCTCCGCGACCTGTCCCTGTGGCACGACACGCTGCCGATCGACGACCAACTGGTGCCTCGACCCGCTCTCGCGGGTGACACCGACGTCGACGTCGCGATCGTCGGCGCCGGCTACACCGGGCTGTGGACCGCGTACTACCTACGCCGACGCAACCCCGACATCCGCATCGCCATCCTCGAGTCGCAGGTGGCCGGCTTCGGTGCGAGCGGTCGCAATGGCGGCTGGTGCTCCGCGCTGTTGCCGATGGGGTTCGACGCGATCGCCGCCACGCACGGAGCCGACGGCGCCAGAAGGCTGCAACGAGCCATGAACGCGACCGTCGACGAGGTGGGCGCCGTGGCAGCACGCGAGGGAATCGACTGCCACTTCGCCAAGGGCGGCACGTTCCGGGCGGCGCGCAATCCGGCGCATGTCGACCGCCTTCGCGCCGAGATCGCCGAGCACCATGCTCACGGGTTCGGCGACGACGACTACCGCTGGCTCGACCGCACCGAAGCCCAACGACTGGTTCAGGTGACCGAAGCCGAAGGCGGCGTCTACACCCCGCACTGCGCCGCCATCCATCCGGCCCGTCTCGTGCGCGGTCTTGCTCATGTGGTTGAGACGAGCGGCGTCGCCATCTACGAGGGCACCAGGGTGCTCGGCATCGAGCCGCGGCGTCTGGTCACCGACCGAGGGGTCATCCGCGCCGAGCACATCGTTCGGGCAACCGAGGGTTTCACGCCGATGCTGCCCGGCCAGGCGCGCACGATCATCCCGATCTACTCGCTGATGATCGCCACCGAACCGCTCCCATCCTCGTTCTGGGACGAGGTCGGCCTGCGTCGGCGAGAGACCTTCTCCGACGGACGCCGCTTGGTCATCTACGGCCAGCGAACCGCCGACGATCGGATCGCGTTCGGTGGACGTGGGGCTCCGTACCACTTCGGCTCGAAGGTGAAGCCCGACTATGACCGCGACGTCGCTGTGCACGACAACATCCATCGCACCCTCGTCGACATCTTCCCGGCGCTGGCGGACGCGGCGATCACACATCGCTGGGGAGGGCCGGTGGGAGCGCCGCGCGATTGGTACTGCTCGGTCGGCCACGACCGCACCACGGGTCTGGCATCGGCGGGTGGATACGTGGGCGACGGCGTGGGAACCACCAACCTCGCCGGTCGAACCCTGTGCGATCTGATCAGCGGTGACGCCTCCGATCTCACCGACCTGCCGTGGGTGAACCACCGATCCCGGTCATGGGAGCCTGAGCCCTTGCGTTGGCTCGGCATCAACGCGATGGTGAAGCTGCCGATCGGGGCAGATGCATACGAGGCGAAGCATCGGCGCGCCGAGAAGTGGCGCAGCGCGATCCTGACCCGGGTGCTCGGTCATTGAGCCCAGCGACTCGAGACGCCTGACCGCGCGCGGCGGGCGAGTTCACGCGGGCGCGGGGAACGTGGCTGGCGGCACGTCGGCGAACAGCCACTGGTCGAAGAAGTCGTCGAGCGGTCGGCCCGACAGATCTTCGGCCAGAACGATGAACTCGGCGGTCGTCCGCGAGGTGCCTTCGTAGGCGTCGACCCAGTCGCGCAGCAACCGGAAGAACGCGTCGTCCCCAAGGGTGAGGCGCAACGCATGAACCACGACGGCGCCTCCGTCGTAGCTGTTGTAGCCGAACAGGTCGTCGGCCAGCGGCGACCCGGTGGCAGTGCCCGCGCCCGACTGACGATTCTGCAACGCCCGCTCGGCTTCGACGTCGATGGAGGTGAGGCCGATCTCCTCGAGCCACATCCACTGCGCGTAGGTGGCAAAGCTCTCGTTCAACCAGATGTCTTCCCACGCGCCGGGCGACACCGCGTTGCCGAACCACTGATGAGCGAGCTCGTGAGCGAGCAGCAGCTCCTCGACGTAGCCATCTGCGATGCGCAGATCCTCGCGAGAGAACATCGAGCGGCCCTGCGTCTCCATCGCCAGACCGCCGAAGCTGTCGGCGACGGCGATCCCGTAGCGGTCGAGCGGATACGGACCGAAGAGCGGCTCGAAGAAGGCAACCTGTGCTTCGATCCCGTCGATGAACGGCTGCATCTGCGCCAGGTCGTCGCGCAGCACGGCGCTCACCAGCTCGAGCCCGCCCGAAGTCTCGGACTCGATGATCTCGTAGTCGCCGGTGAGGACCTGCATCAGGTAGGTGGGCATCGGCTCGTCCTCGCGCCACTCCCACGTGTCTCCGTTGCCGCCCGGCGTCATACCGACGAGGCGGCCGTTCGCCACCGCCGTCACACCGGCGGGCACCGTGATGCGAAACGTCCACGTTGCTTTGTCGCTGGGGTGGTCGTTGGAGGGAAACCACGTGCGGGCACCGTCGGGTTCGTTCAGGACGTACGAGCCACCGGCGGTGGCGAACCAGCCGGAGGGAAGACCCGACAACGACGATGCCTCGTCGGGGTCGACACTGAACTCGACCATGACCCGGTGTACATCTCCGACATCGATGCTCTCGGCGGGAGTGATCCGCAGTTCGGGCTCGTCGAGCTCGAAGTCTGCGGGGGCGCCGTCGATGGTCACGCTGATGACGACCGGGCCGAGCGAGTCGAGGGTGAACTCGTCGCGGGCTTCGGTGAACTCGATCGCGACCGTCACCCGCCCTCGCACCACCCCGACCGTGCGGTCGTAGTCGACGTCGAGCAGGTAGTCCTGCACATCCACGCCCGGGTTGCCGAGCGCGGGATACAACTCGTCGCCGATGCCGTCGTCGAAACCCGATCCGTTCGTCGGCGCGCTGGTGGACGTGGGTGTGCCGCCGCCATCTGCGGGCGCCGTGGATTCTGTCGTGGCCGGTCCCGAGTCTGGAGCGGTGGAGCTTTGCGTGGGGAGCGATACCGCCGGCCCCGCCGTGGTGCTCGATGCGCTCGACGCGTTCGTGGAACGGCCGGCCGACACCCCGTTGTCGAGGTCGGCGCTGCACCCCGCCAGCACCGACAGAGCCGTGGCCAGCGCCCACCACCGAACCCTCGGTGCGGCCGGACGGCGATGGGACATGAACCCGATGCTACTGATCGGCTCGCTCCCGGCGGATGCGCCGCCGGCCGGCGAGATCAGCGAGACACGTGATGGTCGAGCACATGGGCGCGTGTCCGGATGGTGTGCACCGAGTCGCCGGACAGCACGCCGCCGCGGGCGAACAGTCGGCCGGCCTGCCAGTTCGACAGGCCCAGTTCGGGCTGAACGAACGCGAACTGGCCGTCGACCCACCGGGTGAAACCATCGCCGACGAACGGTGCGTCGATGCTGTCGTAGAAGCGCTGGTGGTCGGTCGCCGTGCCTCCGATGAGCGAGGCCGCGAAGCGTGGGCTGTACCGATTGAACAGATCGACGGCTTCGGCGATGTCGTCGACCACCACGAGCGTGAACTCGGGGTCGTTCTCCCACTCCCACTCGGTGCCGATCGAACCAAGATCTTGCGCGATGGCCGAGGGCCCTGCGAACGGCAGGGCCGACGGAGTTGCGTGCACCACGAGGCGCCCACCGCGCGCTGCGGCTGCCGACCCAGCAGATTCGATGACGACCGGCATCGACTCGGCGATGCCGGTCCGCACCACGCAGCAGACGTTCAGCGTGTTGCACACCTTGCGGTCGAGCGAATGGCGCACGGCCAGCCCCAGCTGTTCGGGATCGGCACCTGGCGCCACCACCAGCCACGCACCGCCCGTTCCGTGCAGGCTGGCCGGGACGCCGTGTTGTCGAGCGACTGCGCCCAGCTGGGCGACAGCACCACCCGACCCGCGGGCGACGGCCAAGCCCAGACGGGCATCGGCGAACAAGGCCCATCCAGCAGCGTGCGCTGCAGCGTCGATCAGTCTGACGGCACCGAGCGGGAGGCCCGCTGCGGCCAAGGCCGGCGTCACGGCGTGCTCCATGATCGCTCGCGCGGTGCCCAACGCATCGCTGCCGATGCGAAAGACAACCGTGTTCCCGGTTCGCAACACTCCCGTTGCGTCGGCGAACACGTTCGGCCGGCCCTCGAACACGAAACCCACCACGCCGAGCGGAGCACGGCGGGTCTCGACCCACCATGCCTGATGATCGACACGCGAGAGTTGCACGTCGCGGCCGCCGTCGGCGTGCTGCCACACGAGCAGCCCGTCGATCATGTCGGCACGCATCTTGGGTGAGAGGGCGAGTCGCGTGGTCGACCGACCGCGAGCACGGGCCGACGCTACGTCGGCCTCGTTGGCACGGGCGATGCGGGCGAACACGTCATCGGCGGCCAACCGGTCGGCGAACCCCGCGAAAAACGCCGTGAGCTGATCGTCGCTCGCCCCGGCGAGAGCGTGGAACGCTTCGAGCGCTCCGCCGACAGCTGCGCTCACCCGGTCGTGCTCCGCCTTGGGCACGTGGAGCAGATCGCCGGACTCCTGCACCACAACCAGGCGGTCACCCGGTGCGAACGCGGCGGCCAACTCCTCGCTCACGGTCGCCACACGATCGCCACCGAAGGGGATCTGCTGGCCGGGCGTGAGCGCTCGCAGGATGCCGGTCGACATGGGCACGTAGCGTACGACCATGGACCCGTTCATCCCGAGCCTTCACGACAGTGTCACCAGGTTCTCCGCTGCCGTCCGCACCGGCCCGTTCGATGCTCCCGTACGTGGGTGTCCCGGGTGGGATGTCGCGCAGCTCGCCCGCCATCTCGGTTTCGTGCACCGCTGGGCTCGACTGGCGGCGTCGACAGGCGCACCGCCCGACACATCGGCGATCGACGACGCGCCGACCGATGCAGACTCCGGGGCACTCGCCGACTGGTTCGACGAAGGGGCGACCGCACTGATCGAAGTGTTCGGTGCGCTCGATCCCGACGGGCCGACGTGGCATCCCTTCCCCGTCGCAAAGCTGGGCAGGGTGTGGCCGCGCCGGCAAGCGCACGAGGCCTTCATCCACGCCTGGGACATCGAGGACGCGATCGGCACCGCCCGACCGATGGACCCCACCATGGCCGCCGACGGCATCTCCGAGTACTTCGAGGTGATGGTGCCGCGCATCATCATCCGCGACCAGCGCCCGGCGCCGGTGGGCACCGTTGCGATCGTGTGTACCGACGCCGAGTTCCAGCACGGTTCGAACCGACTGATCGTGCGCGCCGGCGATCCCCTCACGGTGGTCGTCGATCCGACGGCATCGCCCACCGCAGAGCTCTCGGGCAGAGCCGAGGACCTCACGCTTGCGCTGTGGGGACGGCGATCGCTGGTGAGTGCGCCCAGCGAGGGGCTGGGCGCAGCATGGCTCCGGTACGGCGGCAACTGAACCGGCCGCGCCCGCAGAACCGCAGAACTCAGCGCACGCAAGCCTGACCCGCCCGGGTCACGGCAACGTTGCGTAGCCTGCATCCGTGGATCCGCAGCAGTTCTACTTCCGCCAGCTCCTCTCCGGACGGGACTTCGCCGTGGGCGACCCGATCGCCACCCAGATGGTGAACTTCGTCTACGCGATCGGCGATCGCAGCACCGGCGAGTGCGTGT
>JAYSLK010000205.1:0-3070 GCA_043725585.1 Actinomycetota bacterium | reverse complement strand
CAGGCTTCGGAGTCGGGATCTGGGTCGGAATCGGAATCGGAATCGGGTGCAGCATTCTGCTTGCGCTGCGGTTCGCCACCGATCGCATCCATCAGGATGTTCCGGGCTTCCTGACGTATCTGACGTCGGGAGCTCGTTCTTCGTTGCCGCGGCCATCGGTCTCTTCGACCATCACGAAGCCCGCCCGTTCGTAGAACGCCCGAGCGCGGGTGCTGGCCTGGAAGGTCCACAGCTCGAGACCCTCGGGAAATCGTTGGGTGGCGCGATCGACCAGGCGAGTCCCGAGTCCTTCACCCATCCATGCCGGATCGATGTACAGCTGTTCGATCCAACCAATGCCACCGACGCCTTCTTCGAGCACCATCAACGCGACGACGGTGCCATCCACTTCGGCCACGGTGACGTCGGCGTGGCCGATCACCTCATCGCCGAACCACCGCCGCACCTCGTTCTTGGAGTGGATGCACGGCACATCGGGCAGACCGAACTCGCGTGAGCGCAGATACACGGACGCGAGGTCGGCGGCATCGTTGGCTCGGCCGGGCCGGATCGTTGGCGTGCCCGGTTGCAGCGATCGCAACGCTCCTTCCAGTCCGGGGTCGGCCATCGCGATCGCCTTGTACCACGGGAACCACTGCACATCCTGGCTCTCGCCGGCGGGCGGTCGGGGTGCCACGGGCGGCGACGTGAGGAGGTAGCGGAGGTCGAGGTGGACGTGCTTGCGGGGCCCGGGGTGCACATCGACGTGCACGAGGCGAGGTGTGTCTCCTGGGAAACTCACCGGGAGGCCGGTCTCTTCGGCTGCTTCACGTAGCGCACCATCCCATGGGGTCTCACCCGGTTCGATGTGCCCGCCAGGCTGCAGCCACAGCCCGAGCCGCTTGTGCCGGTGCAGCACGACACCCTTGTCGCCCACCACCAGTGCCGATCCGGTCACATGGACGCGACCCGCCGATTCGAGAAAGGGACGATCGAGCTGGTCGAGCTGCTGGACGAATTGCTCGATCGCCGCACGTTCACGGGCATCCACCGGCGATCGGGCGAGCACCTGTGCGCGCACGAACGCCGTGAGATCGGTCGTCGGGTCCCAGACGAGCGGCTCATGATGTGAGGTTCCAGACCTGCGATCGCTCATGCGCTGAGGCTACGGCTGCCGGGTGTTCGCCGGGTCGATCGGTTCCGCTCGCCACGTTGTTCTCCCTCACCTCACATCATCACCTCGCGTCCCCACCTCACGTCCTCGATCTGGTCACGCCCTGGTCACGGCGAGATCGCGGTGGACGCGCGTCATGGCTCGGCGTCATGAAGCCCCATCCGGGAAATTGTCGCTCCAGTTCGGACGGGGTGCGACCGATACCTCCTGTGACCACGGTTGGGAAGGGACCTCCCAATCGCAACAAGGCGGAGAAAACAGGGATGGAACCAGACGCACAACTGGCACCTCGGGTGCTCCTCGCAGTGAACGACGCTTTGTTGCGTCGCGTCGCTGGCGTGGCACTACGAGAGCGCGGATTCTCGGTGAGCGCGACGACCGAAGGGTCAGCCGCACTCATGCTCGCCGAATCGTTCTCCCCCGACGTGATCATGGTGGACCTCGAACTGCCGAGCCCCAAGGGCGGAAGCCTCTTCGACACCGTTCGTGGGCTCACGGATGCGTACATCGTCGGCATTGCACCCCCCGAGGCCGATGCGATGCGGATTCGTGCACTCCGGGCAGGCGCCGATGATGTCGTGTCGGTGCCGGTGACCCCCGACGAGCTGGCGGCTCGTTGTCAGGCACTGCTGCGCCGGCCCCGCAATGTTCACACGCGCTGGGACCCGATGGCTGCATCGCTGATCAACATCGGCCCGCTCACCGTCGATGTCGGTCGCAAGGAGATCCAGGTTCACGGCCACGACGTGCCGGTGACCCGCATCGAGTTCGCATTGTTCGAACAGCTCTGCCGTCACCCCGCCGAGGTACGTGCTCGGACCCAGCTCCTCGAAGAGGTGTGGGGCCCGAACTGGGTGGGCGACACCCATGTGGTGGACGTGCACCTGTCGAACCTTCGGCGCAAGCTGCAGCGGCTCGCTCCCGAGTTGCGTTTCATCCACACCGTTCGCGGGGTGGGTTTCCGGCTCAGCACCGACCTGCTGCGTTCGGAGATCGACGACCGCGAGAATCGGAAGCTGGTCTCTGCCTGACAGCCAGCGATGCGGACCACGAGCCCGCACCAGTCGCAGCGACTCAGTCGTAGACGGCCACCAGCCACCACTGGCTCCGCTCGATCGCAGCCAGGTGAGCATGACCGTCTGCGGTGATCAACTGGAAACGAGCCATGCGCCGATGGCGGACCGGATCCCACCATCGCTCGTCCACCACCCATGGCCCTGCCCATGCAGTGATCGGTGTCCGCTCGCCGTTGGCGGCGCGCATCGATGCCGGGGCAGCACTCACCGTGCCCCTGCCACTCACCGTGACCACTCGACCTCTGTCGTCGAACACGCTGATGGTCACCGGTTCGGCGAGCACGGTCGCCGGTGACGGCGCCGGCAACCCACCGGGCCACGGTGGACGCACCGTCGATCTCGCTCCCACCGCGCGCACACCAGGGTCGAGCCGAGAACTGAGCGAGGCGGGGACCCATCGGTGCGCTTCGGCCAGATCACGGCCGCCGTGCCATTCGGCGACCACCACCTGATCATCGCCCACCAACCCTGCAAGGCGTGTGGCTGCTCGCTGTGCCCAGTCGTCGGCTTGGCTGCGGCCACCCCACAGTCCGAGCTGCACACCCTCGTCGGGGCGCACCTCGGTGGGTTCGATCCGAAGCTGGATGATCCCGGTGGTGGGCACCCCTGATGCAGCCAGCGGGTCGAGATCGGGATCGGGGTCATCGGGGTCCTGGGCACGCTCCAGAGCCGCTGCATCGAGGCGCGCCCAACCATCGAGTTGCCAGCGGATGCGCTCCACCATGGCAGCTGCCGTGAAGCCGGTGGACAGCGACCACAGCCGCTCGGAGGTCTCGCCATGATCGGTCTCGGCGATGGCGACGAACTGGGTGCACACCCGCCCCGCCTCGGCCAGCGCACC
>JAYSLK010000204.1:0-3416 GCA_043725585.1 Actinomycetota bacterium | reverse complement strand
TGGGATGGTCTGCCCGAAAGCACACGGGCGACACGCCGACTCGAAGGCGCAACGATGGTGGCGGAGTTGGCCGATCTCCGCGAGAACGCGCCCTGGTCGGCCGACAGCATCCACGTACCGGTCATCACCGGTTTCGGTTCGCTCGGATCGCCGCACCACCGGCAGGGCATGCACCTGGTCGCCGAGGAGATCGATGGGGCCAGGGTGGTCGAGCTGCCCGGATGCCGTCACGACGCACCACTCAGCCATGCCGCGCTGTTCGCTGATCGCCTCGTCCACCCGCTGTTCGGCTCGCTGGGTGCATTCGACTCGCTGGGTGCATCGGGGCGATGACCTGATCCGCCGTCGGGCAGCCTCTGTTTGCAGACCTGTCGATGTGGCCGTGTCGATGTGGCCGTGTCGATGTGGCCGTGTCGATGTGGCCGTGTCGATGTGGCCGGGTCGATGTGGCCGGGTCGATGTGGCCGGGTCGATGTGGCTCGGTCGATGTCGCCGGGTCGATGTCGCGGTCAGAGTGGGTTGGTGGTGTCGCTCCCCGGGAGGTCGACGTCGGGGATGCCGGGGATGTCGACCTCGACGCCGAAGAACGTGCACGTGGTCGCGCTCGTGTCTCCGACGGAGGCCTTCGCCCTGGCCTGATCGCTGCACTCCATGACGTTGGTGCGCTGCGTCCACGCCCCGAGTGCGAAGGCGACCATCAGCAGCATCGAGATGATCTTCGTCGTGACGTTCGAGATCACCGCCGCCGAGACGACCGCCAACACCGCGAACACGACGATGATCCCGATTCCGAGGTGGCGGGCGCTGCCGAGGGCAAGAGCGAGCATGAGCGCGAGAGTAGGGCCTAGCGTGGTCGATCATGAGTGACCCCACCGCCGACGCCAGCCGACCGATCAGTCTCAGCAGCACAGGTCTCCCGAGTACGGTGCTGCCGCCTGCCGATCCCACGCAGCGCCATGAGTTGTTGCAAGCGATGGCCGCAGCAGACGACGTTCGCCACGCACGGGTGAGCGACGTCGTTGCGTCGTATCCGCGGTACCTCGAGGCGTGGGCCACGATCGGCGACCTCGGTCGCAACCCGATCGAGCGGTACGCGGCCTACCGGGTCGGCTATCACCGCGGTCTCGACGCGCTGCGCGCCAACGGGTGGCGAGGCTCGGGTTACGTCCGCTGGGCCGAGCCGACGAATCGGGGATTCCTGCGCGCGTTGCGCGGGCTCGGCCAGATGGCCGCACTGATCGGAGAGGTGGACGAGGCCGAACGCATCGCGCTGTTCATGGCCCAACTCGACCCAGGCGGCATCCCCGAGTCGGGTGACTGACGGTCCGGCACCGGGGTCGGAACCGGCAACGCCGGCTCGTGTTCCGGCGCGTGGCGTCGCCGGTGCGGTGTTGACCGGAGGGGCGAGTCGGCGAATGGGACGCGACAAGGCACTCGTCGAGGTCGATGGGATCGCGATGGTGCGCCGCGTCGCCGGGTCGTTGGCGGCCGCCGGTTGCTCGCCCGTGATCGCCGTCGGTGGCGACGAGGCCGCCCTTGGTGCAGTAGGGATGACCGTGGTCGCCGATCGGTTTCCTGGCGAAGGTCCACTGGGTGGCATCCTGTCCGCTCTCGACGCGACCGGCGGGCCCACGCTCGTGGTGGCCACCGACATGCCGTGGCTCGACCTGACCACGGTCGGCCTGCTGCTGGCCCACGCCGGCCGCGGCGACCTCGATGCAGTGATCGCTCGATCCGATCGACTCGAACCACTGTGTGCCGTGTGGTGGCCGTCGTCGTCGGCGGCCCTCGACGCGCGATTCGTCGCTGGTGAACGAGCCGTCCATCGTGCCATCCACGGCCTCCGGGTGATGGAGGTCGCCGTCACCAAGTCGGCGGTCGCCAACGTGAACCGACCGGACGATGTCGGCCGTGAGCACACGGTCGAAGGTGCTGAAACAGCAGGTAGCGTGCCCCGCATGAGCATCCAGGAAGTGTCGGTCGACGAACTTGCAACAGCGCTGCAGCCCGGTCAGAGCGGTGCGCGACTGATCGATGTGCGCGAGCTCGACGAGTACGTCGCAGGCCATGTGCCCGGTGCCGTCCATGTGGCGCTCGGTTCGGTGCCCGATCACATCGACGCGTTTCATGGTCCCGACGAGCTCGCGACGTACGTGATCTGCAGGTCGGGGGCTCGCAGCATGCGTGCGGCCGAGTTCCTCGCGGAGCATGGCGTCGTCGCCATGAACGTCGCCGGAGGCACCCTGGCATGGATCGACAGCGGTCACCCGGTGGTCACGGGAGATCAGCCTTCGTGACGCACCGTTGGATCGCCACCCAACAAGATCTCGACCAGGTCATCGATGCCCTGTGCGCCGAGCCGCGCTATGCGATCGACACGGAGTTCCATCGGGAACGGACCTATTTTCCCAAGCTTGCGCTCGTGCAACTCGGGTGGGCCGATCAGATCGTGCTCGTCGACCCGTTGGCCGTCGACATGACGGCGATCCGACGCCTGTTCGATTCGCCGTCGATCGCGGTCTTCCATGCCGCGCAACAAGACCTCGACGTGCTCACCCACAGCGTCGCGGCCGTGCCCCGATTCATGTTCGACACCCAACTCGCTGCCGGTTTCACCGGGTACAGCACCCCGTCGTTGCTGTCATTGCTGCAGGCCGAGCTCTCCGTCACGGCCTCGAAGGGCGACCGCTTGACCGACTGGTTGAGACGTCCCCTCACCGTCGATCAGCAGGTGTATGCGGCGGGCGACGTGGCACATCTCTTCGACCTGCACGACCGTCTCACGGCGAAGCTGACGGCGCTCGGCCGACTCGAGTGGGCGCTCGACGCTTGCGAGGAGTTGCGCACGCGACCCGCCGGCGCGATCGATCCAGAACAGGCATGGTTGCGGCTGAAGGACGTGCGGGTGCTCAAGTCGAAGGCACGCGGTGTTGCCCAGTCGGTGGCAGCGTGGCGCGAGCGCCGAGCGGCGAGCGTCGATGTCCCGGTGCGTCAGATCCTGCCCGATCTCGCGATCCTGGGGATCTCACAGAAGCACCCGACGTCACAGGCCGAGCTGGTGCAGGCGCGCGGGGTCGAAGAGCGGCACAGTCGCGGTGCGATGGGCGCCGAGATCTTGGCGGCGGTGGCAGATGGACTCACGCGTGACGTGCAGTCGCCGTCGCCCGATGGTGACGATCTCGACCGTTCCATGCGGCCCGCGGTCACGTTGGTGTCGGCGTGGGTGAGCGAGGTCGCACGCTCCGAGCGGATCGATACGACCTTGTTGGCCACCCGGTCCGATCTCGTGGCGCTGTTGCGTGGTGATGCGGACGCCCGCCTCGCGCATGGGTGGAGGGCGGAGTTGTTGGGCGACGGCATTCGCTCGTTGGTCGAGGGCCGCGCCGGGCTCACCTTCGACGGCAAGGGCGGACTCA
>JAYSLK010000203.1:0-4840 GCA_043725585.1 Actinomycetota bacterium | reverse complement strand
ACGAAGGCGAGCTCACCCGTCGTCTCGATCAACACGACGCCAGCTTCACGGCCAGCTCGGAGAAGCTGGCGCGCGCTCAGGCGGAACGCCGTGAGACCTCGACCGAGATCGAGGCCGCCGAGCGCAGCCTCGCCGAAGCGAACGAGCGGATCGGTCGCGAGCGCGCCCGGATCGTGGAGCTCGAACAGCTCGTGCCTGCGCTGGAGGCCGACGAGGTAGCCGAGGCCGAGGCGGCAAAGGCGCGCGGTGAACTGCGCGCCCAACTCGACGCCCGCACCGCTCGCCTGGCTGCGATGCGTCAGGATCTCGAGGTTCGCAATGCCGGTCTGCATGAACGTCAGGGCTTCCTCGAGCGTCGGCTCGAAGAGACCGAGCGTCGTCTCGCGGCCGATGTCCAGGCCCGAGCGGCAGCAGCTGAGCGCCGCGTCGCTGTCGAACGGTCGCTGATCGCGATCGAGCGCCTTGCCATGTTGGTCGACGCTCATCGTCATGTCATCGAGGGTCGGCACACCGAGTTGCTCGAGGTTCGCCGTCGCCAGAGCGACGAGGTGCGCTCGATCGCGGCTCGTCTCGACGACGCTCGTCGGCGCCGCAGCGTCGCCGAGCGCGAGCTCGACGAGAACCGCGAGCGGCAGCGACGGGTCGAGCTCGACGACGCCGAGGCCACGCTCCGTCTCGAGACCGCTGTCGAGACCCTCCGCCGCGAGCATGATGTGGAGCCCGAGGTGGCCGAGGCCGCGGAGATGCCTCCGCTCGCCGAGGGCGTGAACCCCGCTGCCAAGGTTCGAGACCTCGAACGAGAACTGCGGTTGATGGGTCCGATCAACCCGCTTGCGCTCGAGGAGTTCACCGAACTGCAAGAGCGCCACACCTTCCTCGAGACGCAGCTCGAGGATGTCCGTGAGACACGTCGCGAGCTGCTTCGGGTGATCAAGGCCGTCGACCTCGAGATCCAGACCGTGTTCTCGGCCGCCTTCGCCGACGTGAGCGCTCACTTCACCCAACTGTTCAACAACCTGTTCCCCGGCGGCATGGGCAAGCTGGTGCTCACCCAGCCCGACGACTTGCTGAACACGGGCATCGAGGTCGAGGCCAAACCCAGCGGTAAGAACGTGAAGAAGCTGTCGCTGCTGTCGGGTGGCGAACGCAGCCTCACCGCGCTGGCGTATCTGTTCGCCGTGTTCCGTAGCCGGCCATCGCCGTTCTACGTGATGGACGAGGTGGAGGCAGCGCTCGACGATGTCAACCTGCACCGCTTCCTCGCGCTCGTCGCCGAGTTCCGCCGCGAGGCACAGTTGTTGATCGTCAGCCACCAGAAGCGCACGATGGAGGCCGGCGATTGCCTGCTCGGTGTGACGATGCAGCCGGGCGGGTCGTCGAAGGTGGTCACCGAGCGGGTCTCGACCCCCGCCTGATCTGGTCCGAGAGCGCCGGGTGCGACGGGAGAAGAGCGTTCACCGGTTGTTCGAAGGCGTAGCATCGTTCATCCGTCGGCGTCGGCCGATGGCGTAGCTGGGGAGATCGGCCGTCCGTGGCACTCGAGCGTTCGCAGGTTGCTGCGATTCAACTGGTGCGCCTGAGAAAGGCCTTCGGTGTCGACCCGCACCAGGTGATCGCGGTCGACGATGTCGATCTGGAGATCGGCGAAGGCGAGTTCTTCTCGTTGCTGGGCCCGTCGGGTTCGGGCAAGACCACCGTGCTGCGCATGATCGCCGGGTTCGAGATGCCGTCGGGCGGCGCCGTCTTGCTCGGAGGCCAAGATGTCACGCGCATGGCCCCGTACGACCGCGATGTGAACACGGTCTTCCAGGACTACGCGCTGTTCCCGCACCTCACCGTGCAGCAGAACGTGGAGTACGGACTGAAGGTCAAAGGCGTCAGCAGGGCCGAGCGACGCCGACGCGCCGCCGAGATGCTCGAGTCGGTCCGACTCGGTGGCTTCGGTCGCCGCAAGCCGCACGAGATGTCCGGTGGCCAGCGGCAGCGCGTGGCTCTCGCACGGGCACTCGTCAACCGGCCGAGGGTCCTGCTGCTCGACGAGCCGTTGGGCGCCCTCGATCTCAAGCTCCGCGAGGAGATGCAGGTCGAACTGAAGAACATCCAACGCGATGTCGGCATCACGTTCGTGTTCGTCACCCACGACCAGGGCGAGGCGCTTTCGATGAGCAGTCGCGTGGCTGTGTTCAACCATGGGTGCATCGAACAGGTCGGTACGCCGCGTGAGATCTACGACCACCCCACGACCTCGTTCGTTGCGGGCTTCGTCGGCACGTCGAACGTGCTCGATCCCCAGACGTCGGCGAGGGTGCTCGGCGTTGCGACCACTCATTCCATCCGCCCCGAGCGAATCCGCATCGCCGCCGTCGGCACATCGGGAAGCCGAGTCGGCGACGACGAGGTCAGCGTCGATGGCATCGTGAGCGACGTGCAGTACCTCGGCGCCGACTGCCGAGTGCGAGTGCGGCTCGACAACGAGCACCAGGGCGCCGGCAGCGGCGATCGGGTGGTTCAACTCCTTGCCAGCGTGCCGAGTGACGGTCTCGCCGGCGTGGAACCGGGCGGACCTGTCCGCCTGGCATGGCCGCGTCGAGCGGCCTTCGCCGTCACTGCGACGGATCTCGACGACTACTCCGACGACGATCCCGTCGCGGAGATTCAACAAGGGGGAGACGAAAGATGACAGCTGCTCGAACAGCGAGCGACAACAGGCAGCCACGGCGACGGATCGGACGTACGGCAGGTGTCGCCGTCCTGGTGTCGCTCGGCCTCGTGGCCGCAGCATGTGGCGACGACGCGGAGGATGGTGCCGACGCAACCGTGGTGACCGAAGCGCCGACAGCCACGGAGGCGCCCGCAGCGACCGATGCCCCGGATGCAACGGAAGCACCCGAGGCGACCGAGGTGACCGAAGCTCCGACGGCCACGGAGCCCGCCGGAGAGATCGACTACATGTGGACGCCGAACGCGGACCTGGTCGCTGCGGCGGAGGGCCAACTGAACGTGATCGCCTGGGCCGGCTACGTCGAGGACGGTTCGACCGATCCGGCGTACGACTGGGTGACACCGTTCCGTGACCTCACCGGGTGCGAGGTGAACGTCAAGCTCGGCAACTCGAGCGATGAGATGGTCCAGCTCATGCAGAGCGGTGAATACGACGGCGTGTCGGCTTCCGGCGATGCGACCACTCGGCTCATTCAGGGTGACGAGGTGGCGCCGATCGACGTCGCCGAGTTCTCGAGCTACGCCGACATCTTCGAAGGTCTGAAGATGCAGCCATGGAACGCGGTCGATGGTCAGCCGATGGGCATCCCCCACGGCCGTGGCGCCAACCTGCTCGTGTACAACACCGAGGCGTTCCCCGACGGGCTCGATTCGTGGAGCGTGATGTTCGACGGTGGGACGGTGGCCGACGGAGCCGTGTCGGTGTACGACAGCCCGATCTACATCGCCGACGCGGCGCTGTACCTGAAGGCCACGCAGCCCGACCTCGGCATCGAGAACCCGTATGCGCTCGATCAGGCTCAGTTCGATGCAGCGATCGAACTGCTGACGGCTCAGGCCGATCTCGCCGGTCAGTACTGGGCGCTGTACACCGATCAGCAGGCCGCGCTCGAGGACGGCTCCGTCCTCGCGGGCACCACGTGGCAGGTGATCGTGAACCTCGCTGAATCGAACGGTGCCATCATCGACGCAGTGAAGCCTGTGGAGGGTGCCACCGGTTGGTCGGACACCTGGATGCTCTCGTCGAAGGCTGCCAACCCCAACTGCATGAAGCTGTGGATGGACTGGATCGCGTCGCCGTGGGCCAACTCCCAGGTGGCGGTGTGGTTCGGTGAGGCCCCGAGCAACGCACTGTCGTGCGGGCTCGACGGCATGGCCGAGCACTGCGAGATCTTCCACGCGGAAGAGACCGACTACTGGAACGATGTCTGGTACTGGCAGACCGCTACCGAAGCGTGCCTCGACGGGCGCACCGACGTGAGCTGCGTGCCCTACACCGAGTGGGTCAACGCTTGGACCGAGCTCCGGTCGTAGTGACGGTTCCCGCGGCTGCCACCGCAGCCGGCGCGAACATGGGCGGAGGGGCCTCCGGGCCCTTCCGCCCGTGGCGCGCGCTCAACCGCGCGTACCACGGCCGCCGTCGTCTGAGCGTTGGCTCGCTGCTCGGCTTGCCGTTGTCGTGGATGCTCGTGATCTACCTCGGGTCGCTTGTGATGCTGGTGTTCAGCGCGCTGTACGAACTCGACCCGACCACCCAGAAGCCGACGACGAACGTCACGATGGCGAACCTCACTGCTGCGTTCACCGAGTGGGACACGGTGAGGGTCGTGCTCCGCACGACCGGGGTGGCGCTGCTGGTCACGGTCATCTGCTTGCTGATCGCACTCCCCGTAGCGTTCTTCGTGTCGAAGATCGCGTGGCGCTGGGCGCGCCGAGGAATCGTCGTCGCGATGCTGCTCCCGTTGTGGGCCGGCTACCTGGTGAAGGGCTATGCCTGGCGGGCGATGGTGTCCCCAGCGGGGAACCAGTTCGCCGCGGCCGGCCGCGGCGGTGGTGGATTCCTCGAGAGCACGTTTGGATGGACCACTGGGTACGGGCGTCCGGCGATCGTGATCACCCTCGTCTACTTCTGGCTGCCGTACATGGTGCTGCCCATCTACGCCGGCCTCGACCGGCTGCCGGCGTCGCTCCTCGACGCGTCCGGCGACCTCGGCGCCCGCCCGCTGCGCACCTTCCGGGCGGTCATCCTGCCGCTGTTGCTGCCATCGATCGCGGCCGGCTCGATCTTCACCTTCTCGCTGTCGCTGGGCGACTACATCGTGCCGCAGATCGTCAACCA
>JAYSLK010000202.1:0-6704 GCA_043725585.1 Actinomycetota bacterium | reverse complement strand
GTGGGAACGGCAGCGGCTTCTCCTGGACGAACTTGGTCTGTGTGGCCTTCGACCGCTTGCCGTCGAGGAGGTCGAGCATCACCTCGCCACCGAATCGTGTGGAAGCCACGCCGAGGCCGGTGTAGCCGAGCGCGTAGGCGACGCGACCTTGCCAAGCCTGGCCCCAGAACACGCAGAACCGGCTGCACGTATCGATCGCGCCGCCCCACATGTGGGTGAACTTCAGTCCCTCGAGCTGGGGGAAGGTGTCGAAGAAGTGCTTGCTCAGCTTGGCCCAGGTCTCGGGGCGGCTCTCCAACTCGGCGTTCACCTTGCCGCGCCAGAAGTAGATGGCGTCGTACCCACCCCACAGGATCCGGTTGTCCTCGGTGAGCCGGTAGTAGTGGAACTGGTTGGCGATGTCGCTCAGACCTTGTCGGTTGGTCCAGCCGATCTCGGCCAACTGGGCGTTGGTGAGCGGTTCGGTGACCATGCAGTAGTCGTACACGGGTGCGACGTAGTGGCCGATCCGGTTGAGCAGTGGCTTGAACGCGTTCGTTGCCAGTGCCATCTTGCCCGCTCGCACCCGGCCGAGCGATGTGTTGATCAGCACGCCGACGCCGTCCTTCTCGATCGAGGTCGCCTTGGTGTCTTCGTAGATGCGCACGCCGAGCGACATGCATGCCGACTTGAGACCCCACACCAGACGAGCGGGATCGACGATCGCGGCGCGGTCCTTGCGCCACAGGCCACCGGTGTACGTCGGTGAGTTCACCTGTCGCCGCATCCCTTCGGCGTCGAGCAACTCGACCTTCTGGCCGAGCGAACGCAGCTGGGTGTAGTCGTCGCGCAGCTCCGGCAGATACGACGCGGAGTGGAACTGGGTCGCCACGTCGATCACGCCGGTGCGTTCGTAGTCGCAATCGATGTTGTACCGCTTGATCGCCGACTCGATGTCGTTGAGGTTCTTCAGCCCCAGCTCTTCCAACAGCGCGAGCTCGTCGGGGAAGCGCTCTTGGCCGTTGCCGACGCCGTGGGTGAGGCTCGACTCCATGAAGCCGCCGTTGCGGCCGCTGGCCGCCGACCCGATCTCGTGTGCGTCGATCAGCACGACGTCTCGGCTGGGGTCGCGCTCTTTCGCGATCAGGGCGGTCCACAGCCCGGTGTAGCCGCCGCCGACGACGCACAGGTCGCAGGTCTCGGTACGCACCAGGGTGGGATTGCTGTCGGGTTCGTCGGCGTCTTCGTACCAGTACGGGTACGGATCGGCATCGGCGATGGCGTCCAGGTGGAACTCGCGAATACCGGATTCATCGTGCTCGATCGCCATGTGAGGTATCACCAACCAGCTGTGTGCGGCGTTCACGGTGACGTTAGTCGGCCCCGTCAGCCGATCGACAGCTACGGTTTGATCCATGGATCTCGGACTCACAGGCCGTCGGGCCGCCGTCGCTGCAGCGTCGGCCGGTCTTGGATTCGCCGCAGCTCGGGCGCTTGCGGCGGAAGGTGTGCGCGTCGCGATCTGCGGGCGCGATCGGGAGCGCATCGACGATGCTGCGGCCCGGATCGGCCACGGATGTGTGGCGCTCGTGCACGATGTCGCCGACGCGGCGGGCGGCGCCGGCTTCGTCGCTGCCGCCGGCGAAGCGCTCGGTGGCGTCGACATCGTGGTCGCGAACGCGGGAGGGCCGCCGGCAGGCACATTCGAATCGACTCCGCTCGAGCTGTACGACGTGGCGCTCGACCTCTCGCTGATGAGCGTGGTCGGTATGGCCAAGGTGGCGATTCCCGCAATGCGCGATCAGCGGTGGGGGCGTTTCGTCGCGATCACGTCGGTGTCGGTGCGTCAGCCGATCCCCACGCTCATCCTGTCGAACACGGCGCGCGCCGGTGTGACCGGCTTCCTGAAGACCGTCGCCCGTGAGGTTGCGGCCGACGGCGTGACGGTCAACTCGGTACAGCCTGGTCTGCACGCCACCGACCGGGTCGCGCAGTTGTACGGCGATGCATCGGGTCTCGGCGCGCTCGGTGATCCGGGCGACTTCGGTTCGATCGTCACCTTCTTGTGCGGCGAGCAGGCCAAGTTCGTCACCGGTCTGCAACTGCACGTCGATGGCGGTTCCTACGCCGGCCTGCAATGACGGTGGCGATCGGGAATCGACGCGTCAGGACGTCGGTGACCGATCAGGCACGAAGGAACGGGAGGCGTTCGTAGCGCGACCCGAGGACGATGTCGGCGGATGCGCCGTTCGGGTCGGCCCCCAGCCAGTCGAGCGCAGCGGCATACAGCGACCGGATGATGGGCTGATCAGGCTGCGGTCAGCGGTCGCCGACCATCAATTCGGTCGCCCCTGTTCGGCGGGCAACGACGAGGGTGAGCAGCTCTTCCGGACGATCTGCGATGGAGGCGAAGCGACCAAGACGCGCGACGCGGCGTGCTTGACGCCGGTACTGCGAAGCCACGTGCAGCGGCCGGACCGGTGCCAGCACACCGCGACGTGTGGTCAGTGCGAACTCGTGCAGATGATCCTGGCGTGCGGCGAGGCGGATCTCGTCGTCGAGGTGCTGCTCCAGCAACCGCCGGTACCGATCGACAATGGACGCATCGACAGGGGACGCATCGACAGGGGGCGAATCGACAGGGTCACCCGTCGAGCCGACCGATGCCAGATCGCGCAGGAAGCTCCGATCGAGCAGGACCATGGCGGGGTTGCGACCCGGGGTCGACCGGAGCGAGCGAATCGATCTTCCGGCTGCGGTCGCCGGCTTGTCCGTACTGGGTACGGCACGCCCGGTTGCGGGCAGCGCGGCGATCACCGCCGCCACGTCGCGCTCGCGCCATGTCCGTTCGAGGCGATGCCACACGGCGAACGACCCTGCCACGACGCCCCAGCCGACGACGATGTCGATCACCCAGTGCTCGGCAAAGTAGACCAGTGCGACGGCCATCGTGAGCGGATAGGCGAAGGCCAGCAGTTGCAGCCATCGGCGGCGGATCATCGGCAGGAAGAACACCACGACGAACAACGAGAACGCGGCGTGCAGTGACGGCATCGCGGCCACGACGTTGCTCCAGTCGAGGGTGACCCCCCAATCGTGCGCGAACCCGGTGAAGCCCAGTTCGAGTGCCCCACGACGTACGTGGCGCACCAACGGCTCGCCCACTCCGAAGCCGAAGCGTTTGTCGCTCGCCATCCACGGCGGCACCGACGGCAGCACCACGAACATCACGCAGCCAGCGACGACCACGGTCGCGAACCGGCGCATGTAGCGCACCCACACGACCCGACCGACCGCCCACACTCCGGCGATTGCGATCACGGGAACGACGAAGTGGGAGTAGTAGACGAGCGACAGCACCTGGTCGTACCACCGCACGACACCAGGCTCGTACCAGTGGCGCTGAGCCCACTCGGTGGGTTGCAGGCCGAAGAACATCGCTCGGTCGATGCCGCGCCACACCGCCATCTGCAGTGGCATCCCGAGACCGTCTGCGGCGCCGCGGGTGCTCTCGTACACGAACCACATGCCGACGTAGCAGGAGGCGTCGACGGCCACCTGTGCCCAACGATGCCACGGGGTGCCGATGAAGGCACACACCAGGAACACGCCGACAGCGACGATGCCGGAGATGCGGTCGGTGATCAGACCCTGCGTGCGCGACCACCACAGATAGGTCGCGGCGCACGTTGCCATCGCGGCCACCCGAATGCGGAACCACGGGTCGTGCGGGACCACGAACAACAGTGACGGGAGTTCGGTCATCGCCCCGGCCGGCGGGCGCGCAGCACCGCGGTGCAGCGGTGACACTCCGGCCGTCATGGCCATCGACGCTACCCAGGGGCGCCCGACCTTCGGCGCACACGGCGGTCCGGAAGACGGCGGTCCGGAAGACGGCGGTCCGGAAGACGACGATGGCCGGAGGCGCCCGAGCGCCTCCAGCCATCGCACACCCCCTCGGTGTGATCTGCTCGCAGTGAACCGACCCAGGCGTCGGGCGGGGTTACTTGCTCGATTCCTCGAGCGCTCGGCGAACGAGCACCTTGGCCAGGTGCACGCGATACTCGACCGAGGCGTTGAGGTCCTTCTGCGGGTCGGCCTCGGCCGAGGCGAGCTCGGCGGCATCGGCTGCCGACGCACCCGACGCGAGCGCACCCGACACGCTGGTCGCCAACACGGGCGTGGAACCCATGTTCACCAGACCAACGCCGCTGTCGTTGCCGCGACGCCACGCCGCAACGCCGACGATCGCCCAGTCCTGAGCGCGACGGTTGAACTTCTTGAAGCTCCAGCCGGCGCCGTTCATCTTCGGCACGCGGATCTCGGTCAACATCTCGTCGGGCTCGAGCGAGGTGGTGAAGAAGCCTTGGTAGAAGTCGGCAGCTGCGATCTCTCGCGTGCCGTTCGGCCCTTGGGCGATGTAGGTGGCTCCGAGCGCAAGCGTCGTGGCGGGCAGGTCGCTGGCCGAGTCGCTGTGCGCGATCGAGCCGCCGATCGTTCCACGGTGACGCACTTGAGGGTCTCCGACATGCCCCGCTGCGTGCGCCAACAGCGGCACGTGCTCGGCGAGCACGGAGCTCGTCTCGACATCCATGTGCCGTGTGAGCGCACCGATCGCAATGTGGTCGCCGGCGTCGCGGATGTACGACAGGTCGGCGAGCCGGCCGATGTCGACGAGCACACTCGGCTGGGCCATGCGGAGCTTCATCATCGGCAACAGACTGTGCCCACCGGCGATGAACTTCGCGTCCTCCCCGTGTTGCCCGATGAGGCTGATCGCGTGCTCGGCCGAGTCGGCGCGGACGTAGTCGAATGCTGCGGGGATCACTTCATTGCTCCTTGAGAGTTCGTGCTCTGTGTCGAGCTCGCGGCTTGAATGGTCTTCCAGAAGTTGAGTGGACGGGCTGGCGTCTCGTGTGCGGTCACCGACCGCCGGCGGCGGCGAGGACGGCCTGGACGATGTTGTGGTAACCGGTGCAGCGACAGAGGTTGCCCTCGAGCCCGAGGCGAACCTCTTCCTCCGACGGGTTGGGGTTCTCCTTCAGCAGGCTCGTCGCCGCCATCACCATGCCCGGAGTGCAATACCCGCACTGGAGCGCATGGTTCTCCATGAACGCCTGTTGCATCGGATGCATCGTTCCGTCGGCGGCCGCCATGCCCTCGATCGTGGTGATGTCGGAGCCGTCTGCCTGGACGGCGAGCACCGTGCAGCTCTTCACTGCCTCGCCGTCGAGATGGAGGCTGCAGGCACCACATGAGGACGTATCACATCCGATGTTGGTGCCGGTGAGGCCCAACACCTCGCGGACGTAGTGGACGAGCAACGTCCGCGGTTCGACTTCGCTGTCGTGGACGGTGCCGTTGACGGTGACGCGGATCTGCATGGCGGCTGATTCCCCTCTGGTGATCTCTTGTTCGATGGGCTGCCCGGTTGGACCGCCCGTTTGGACTGCAGCGCGATGACGGCGCACGCCACCGACGGAAGGCCGGCGTCGGCGAGATGCCCCCAATGGCACACTCATCATGCACCATTTCACCAGCCGTCGCCGCATGGGCCGCGCCGAAGCCGCTCGGGATCTCGAGCTGGATGCTCCCCGTCGACACAAACAGAAGATGTGTTCAGGATTTGGTCCCGTTCGCTATAGTGCGCGTCAGTGACTGACATAGATGACATCGCCCTCCACCGTCTCCGCAAAGACGGCCAGCGGCTGACGACCGGGCGTCAGCTCATCCTCCGCACCCTCGAAGAGGCGAGCGGACCCGTGACCATCCCCATGATCCTGCAGCGCCAGCCGAGGTTGGCGCAGAGCTCGGTGTACCGGAACCTGTCCGTGCTCGAGCATGCCGGACTGGTGGCGAAGATCTCCATGGGCGACGAACACGCTCACTACGAGTTGGGTGAGGAGATCACCAACAACCATCACCACCACACGGTCTGCACATCGTGTGGTGTGGTGCGCGACATCAGTCTCAGCGCTGCGTCCGAACGGTCCCTCGACAAGGCATTGCACGACGCCGCGGCCGGCCAGCAGTTCGAACTGCACCGGCACCGCCTCGACCTGCTCGGTCGCTGCGCGGACTGCGTCGCATCGCGAGCCGACTGACCACGCCTCGGCACTCCTGACCGGGTCGCTCCCGTCGTGCTCCGAGCCGGGTCTCACTCGGAGCCGTCAGCGCCAACCAGTCCTCGGAGCACGCTGTCGATCTGGTCCCCGACACGGTTCCATGACCAGTCGGTGGTGCGTGCGCCTACCGCGAGGCGTTCGCGCAGCACGTCGTCTGCCACGAAACGGGTGAGCGTCGCGGCCAGCGCAACCGGGTCGTTCGGCGGCACGAGCACGCCGTCCACCCCGTCACGGATCACTTCGCCGAGGGCTCCTTGATCGGTCGCGATCACGGGTGTTCCACACGCGTGCGACTCGGCGGCGACCAGACCGAAACCCTCGCCCGACCTCGTGGGCACCACGGTCGCATCGGCGGTCTGCATCAAACGCACCACCTCGTCGTCGTCGACCCTGCCCACGAAGCGGATGCCGGCCAGACCCGCTGCGGAGTGCTCGAGCTCGTCGCGGGCCGGCCCGGCCCCGGCGATGATCAGTTCGGCATTCGATCCCAGGTCGGCTCGGCGCCACGCCTCGACCAGCACGTCCACGCCCGTTCGCGGGACCAGCCGACGCACGGCGACGAACCGCACGGGTGCCGAATCGACCGAGCTCGAGACATCG
>JAYSLK010000201.1:0-1660 GCA_043725585.1 Actinomycetota bacterium | reverse complement strand
GCGAACGACGGTGACACGATCGCCACAGCGTCGCCGGGCCGAGCCTTCCGGGGGACGATGATGTTGCGTGCCACGCTTCGATCCAACCACACCCGCTAGTCGACGCGCGACACGTTTCGCTCCTGCGTCTCATCCACCCGCCGGGCATTGCCACACACGACCACGAGCTCGGATGGGTTGAGCCCTCGTACGCGCTTGTTGCGCCGTCCTGCGTTTTCTCCGCTCAAGGTGAGGGATCACCGGCGCGATACAGGGTCCCATGAGCGCAGCGGGCGGATCGGTGAGAGCAATGGTGTCCGACGATCCCGTCGTCGCTGCACCGGCGTCGATCGTGAACAATCACGCCCTCGTCGACGGCAACATGCGCCTCGGCTGGCTGGCCACAGCCGTGTCGCCGCTGACGCTGACCTCGCCGCGCCGGACGCGCAGACTGCCGATCGGCAGCTCGACGCTGTCAGCTTAGTTCCAGCAGTTGGTGAACTCGTTGGTGTGACAGGCCGAGGAGTTCTCGGCGTCTCGTCGGCTGAGCCCGAGATCGGTCAACGCACGGACCGCTTCGACCGTCTGCAGCTGCGCCTTGACTCCGGCTCGCTCTGCAGCGTTCCGTGCTCGAACCACGTCGTTGGCCACGGATGCGAGGGGGCGGGGAACTGGTCGCGATGACGACATCGGCCGGTGCGGCATCGAGCCAGAGCGCCAGTGCATCGCGGATCCTGCTTTGGGCTTGGCGGATGCTCCGCCCGTAGGTCTGGCAGCCGGCGACGCGCTTGATGCGGACGTTCCGGGCGTCGTCGTCGGCGTCGTGGTCGGTAGATCGCCATGTACGTCTTGGATGAGGTCATCGAAGCCACCCGTTCCCGAGGCACGTTCGAGGGCTCGTTCGATCGACCGGAGCGTTCTGGTCGGGATGTCCTGCCCTCGGTGGACGGGTGTGGCAGCCGCCAGGGCAGCGGACCATCACGTGAGAACCACGCTGGTGGAGCTGAGCACATCCTGCTCGCTCGACCAGTTTGAGGTCATCTCTACCCGTCATCCGACTTGTCTACTAGTGGTCCTGCCGATAAGTACATCGGTGTAACTTCCGGAGGGGTCTTGTCGCGGAGGTGGCCGTGTCTCGTCGTTCGCCGTTCGAGGTTCAGTTGTGCGGTGAGGACCGCACGGTTCTCGAGTTGAGGGCGTCTTCGCGGACGGCTGCGCATGCTGAGGTGATCCGGGCGAGGATCGTGTTGTTGGCTGCCGAGGGTGCGTTGAACGTCGATATCGCGAAGCGGATCGGGGTCTGTGTTGATGTGGTGTCGAAGTGGCGCAAGCGGTTCTGCCAGCAGGGTTTGGCTGGTTTGAAGGATCGGCCGCGGTCGGGGCGGCCGCGCACGTTCGGGCCGGCGGTGGTTGCTGGTGTGAAGGCGCTCGCGTGTGAGCCGCCCGAGCAGCGTCAGGTTCCGTTGTCGAGGTGGAGTTCACACGAGCTCGCCGCGCAGGCGGTGACCGAGGGGTTGGTTGATGCGGTCTCGTCGTCGACGGTGCGGCGCTGGTTGCGTGCCGATGCGATCAAGCCGTGGCGTTATCGGTCATGGATCTTCCCGCGTGCGGTGGACTTCGCTTCCAAGGCGGCCCGGGTTCTCGATCTCTATGGTCGAGTGTTCGATGGTGTCCCGCTCGG
>JAYSLK010000200.1:0-2702 GCA_043725585.1 Actinomycetota bacterium | reverse complement strand
GTCTGCACGAGCCGCTCGATGAGTTCGTCGCCGCTCGGCCGGGAGACCACCTCAGGCGGGGTGATCCCCACCGATGCCGCCGTGCCAGGAGGGTCGAAGCCGTTGTGACTTCCATCGGAGACGTGTTCGGACCAGGTCGTGCCGTCATGCCAGCGAAACAGGAAACGACCCCACGGGTCGTTCGCCCACGCTCCACTCACCCGTTCCTCCCTCGCGCCCACTGGTCGTGCTCTGCCATTGCAGCGCGGCGACCCTGCGCATCACGACGAACGGACGGTGAACAACGCCTGAACACTCGCGAGCTGCACACCCTGCCGGTCGGCGTGCGCACGCACCGGTGGATCGTCAAGAAAACGAGCGAGGCCGAGTGTCGTCGAGACGATCGGGGTTCAGGCCCGACCGACCACCAACGCGGTCAATTGCTCGAGCAGAGCGACGTCGGGCTCGGATCCGATGGTCACCGCGGCGCCCCCGACGAGCACCCCGTTCGCCTTGGTGATCGCGATGACCACCACGCCAGTGCCGGCGCCGTTGGTGATGTCGTCGCGCACGACAATCGAGTCGGCAGGCAGGCTGGCAAAGGCCAGATCCGTGATCCGATGAGTCGTGCCATCGGCATCGGTCACACCGCTGCACGCTCTGACGGCCGCACCGAGCGCCACGAGATCCGCATCGTCGCGGCTGACCGAGAACGACATGAACGCCCCCGACGCCGACTGCGAGAAGGAGATGTCCGCCGATGGGACGTCTGCTCCAACCGGCGGCACCGCAGCGTCGGCGGCATCGAATGCGGCTTGGACGCAATCGAAGCCGCCTCCTGCTTCGTCACCGTCGGCTGTCGGCGGATCGACGGCCCAACCGGTCGGCAGCTCCTCGAGACGAGGAAGCATTGCGACGAGATCAGCAGGTGCTTCGGCAGCAGGTGCTTCGGCGGCAGCCACGTCGCCGCTCGCGGCCGAGTTCGGCGGCGCGCTGGATGCAGGGGCAGGTTCGGTCGGTGGAACCTGGGCCTCGGTGGCCGGTACGGCTGGCACCGTCGAGGCCGTTGGATCTTCGGTTGCGTCGTCGCCACCGCACGAGCGGAGGAGCACGACCAGAACGATGAGACCGACGACCACGTACAGCCAGTAGCGCTTCACCGTGTACCAGGGTGGCAACCGCTCGGTGTTCAGCGACTCCGGCCGATCTACCACACGGGTCGGAACGTCGCCCGGAGGGTCGAGGTACTCGTTGGGCCTGTCCGACACGTGCTCGGTCCAGCCGACGTCATCACGCCATCGGTACGGGTACCGATTCCAGGGATCGTTCGCCCAGGACCCACTCATCCGTACTTCCTCCCCGAATCCGAGCCGCTTTGGAACAGCGCTCGCCGGCCCAGCATGCATCGCCGTTCAACGGCGGGCTGCCCCGATTTGATTCGATCCGCTTCAACTGCCGACGGCGGTGAATCGTGGGTGAACGTCTCCTGAACTCTGCGACGCTCGGTGACCGCGAGGGCGGCCGACTCAACGTCTGGTGGGAAGCTTCAGGTTGAACTGGATGGTGATGGCTCGCAACGCTGCCTCGTCGAGCGGTCCAGATCGAGCGATCGCCTCGGTGAGGTGCTTGCCCCACATCACTCGCACGCCGTCGATGTCGAACGGCTTCGCGAACCTGCCCTGTTCCTCGGCCGGAGGCACCACCGCGGGATGAATCGGGGACTCACCCAAGTGGATCGGGTCGAGCACGGCTCGAAGGGCATTGACCTGCCATGCGAAGTCGGCCACTCGCTCGTTCTGATCGGCACCGTTCACGTACAGGCGGAACTCGGGTGTTCGACGGGTGCCCACCTGGCGATGCTCCACCTTGCCACGAGCCGTCGCTGCGATCAGCCACACTCCAGACGGAGCGAGCACGATGTGATCGATCACGCCTCGCGCGCCCGGCGCCTGACGTGCGTGCAGCACGACGATCGGCTCGCTGAACGCCTGATCGAGAAGGGTGCCGACACCGGCGAGGTCGCCGCTTCCCGACTCCCCATTTCTACGCTTGGCCTCCGACGAGCGGGCACGCCGACGCCCGTCCATCGACCCGGGCACATCGACTCCCGCCGCTGCCGTGCCGGCCACGGGTGGCGGAAACTCGGTCCGGCCGTGGAGCGCCCGAAGTGACGAGGCATCGCTCAGCGGGAACGCCGGCGCGTCATCACCGAGTACCGGCCCATGGCAGCGTTCACAGACGACGGTCTTCTGGACGTTGTCGTAGAAGGCCATCGTCTTGGCAGCGAGTTCGACCGAACACTCCCTGCACACCCCGGTGAACAGCAGAGGCATCTGCTTCAACGTCATGCACGTTCATCGGCAGGAAATCACCGACCTTGAAGGCTGCTCCGCCGAAGATCAGACCGGAAGGACGTCGTAGTGGCCGTCGGCGTAGTGGCGCTCGGCCCTGATCACGATGCCCTTGGCGTCGAAACCGTCGAGCACGGTCACCTCTGCGGGGCGCTTGTCGGCGAAACGCGACAACGGCAGGAACATCTCCGCAAGCTTCTCGGGGCCGGGCACGCGGGCGACGGCGCTCGAGTTCTGCGAGCTGAGCTCGATGCTCGGCCGCTTCGCATCGAGGAGACGCTGAGTCGAGATGATCAGGATGTCTTGAGCGCCGTTGTCGCGGGCCAACTGCTTGGCCAGCAGCTTGTCCATCGGCACGCGGTTCGCGAAGAG
>JAYSLK010000199.1:0-4776 GCA_043725585.1 Actinomycetota bacterium | reverse complement strand
TCTTCACGACCTCGTCGGCGAACACCATCGTGCTCATCAACAGCTTGCCGTCCTGTGCGCGCAGCGCGGCCACGTACTGCTTGTTGCGCATGACGAAACGACCGATCGCGACCTTGCCAGCCTCTTCCATCGCTCGCGCCAGCAGCACGTACGGCTTGGGTGTCTTGTCGGGCGCCACGATGTACGGCGTGTCGAAGTAGACCGGATCGATCTCGTCGAGATCGATGAACTCCTCGAGATCGATGCTCTTGGTCGCTGAGGGGATGAACGGTTCGAGTTCGTCGGGATCGACCACCACGTAGCGGCCTTTCGACAGCTCGTAGCCCTTCACGATGTGATCGTCGGGGACGTCCTCGCCCGTATCGGCCGACACCTTCTTGAGCCGGATGCGGCTCATGGTGCGGTCGTCCAACTGGTTGAACGACACGCTCTTCTTGCTCACGCCATGGACGAGCTTGATCGGGATCGCGACGAGGCCGAAGCTGATCGTCCCACTCCACACTGGTCTCGGCATCTGCGTAGTCTGCCCGAAATCCTCCGTGTCAAACAGGGTCGCGCAGGCCGGCCCCCTGGACGGGTACCAGCCGGCACACGTTGGTCAGCCGGCGAGCACGGCGCGGGCGACCAGATCGGTGCCGAACGCGGTGAGGATCGCAAGGTACAGCAGGCCCGTTGCCGCCATCACCGCCGAGTAGTACCGCTCCTTGAGCGCCGCCTTCGTGACGTAGACCAGAACGATCGTGGTGGCGGCACACGCACCCCAGAACCACCCGAGCGTGCCGTTCCACCCATCGTCGACCTCGCCGTTCCACACTGCGAGCATGCCGGTGGGCAGCAGCAGCGCTGCCACCTCGATCGGCCAGACCCAACCGAGTGCGCGCACAAGATCGTTGAGGTGCTTGCGAGGGAGGCCGGGTTGAACCAGGTACCAGTGGCCCAACAGCATCGCGTCGGTGACTGCGCCGAGGAAGGCTGCGCCGGCCAGCGTGCGCAGCACTGCCACGATCAGGTTCTCGGCTCCGCCGGTGCTCGCATCGATGCCCGCCGCGATCAACCCGATCACCCCGATCGCAGGTGCGATCAGGTCGAGTGCTGGCGGGAACTCGACGCCGGGTCGCTCGCCGGCAACGGTGGGACCGCCGCTCTCGGGGGCGCGATCGATGCCGGTCATCTCGGCCACGCGCGCACTGCGACGGTCGTGTTCGGCATCGGCACCTGACACCCCTGCGCCCTTGCGCCGCACCGACACCACCAACGCGACGGCGGTCGCGGCTGCCACGGCCAACGCGGCGATGTCGCGCATCGGCACGAACCCGAAGGCCAGCCCGGCGGCGAATCCCCCGAGCAGCATCAACAGGAAGGTACTTCTCAGCAACCATCCGTAGCCGAGGCCCACCACACGACGCCGAGTGGTGAACCAGAGGAAGGACAGACCTCCGACAGACCACTGCAAGAGGACCGTCGCTGCATCGAGACGAATCACGGGGCCTCGGGGGAATCAATCACTGAAGGGAGGTTAACGACGTGCCGATGGAGATATGAGGGCTCTTCACGTTCTCATCACATGCATCCGCGCATCATCCAGGAGTGCCCATCCATGACGAATCGAGTTCTCGCCACCCGAGCCGTCGTCGCACTCGCCGTGCTGGCGGCCACCGCCTCGCTCTTCATCGTCGCCTTGGACTCCGCCGGATGAGCCGCCGTTCGCGTGCGTCGAAGGTGATCGCCACCGGGGTCAGCGTGTCGGCGACGTTGGCAGGCGTCGGCATCATCGCCCACGCCGACGACACCCCGAGCAACGATCAGACGTCGGCACCGGCGCCCGCTGCAGTTCCGGTCGCCGCAACCACGCGCGGCACGGCCTCCGAGCCATCACAGATGCCCGACGCGGCGACGACCGTGGTGACGGCGACGACGGTGCTCGACCGGCCGGGCCCGGCCGGCCTGCCCACCAAGTCGACCGAACCCGCGCTCGCCGTTCCCGTATCGTCGTTCGATACCGTGACCACTGCGGCACCGCTCGACACCATCTCAGCACAGCCGATCGACACCATCTCAGCACAGCCGATCGGCGCTCCCGTCACGACAGCGGCTCGACCCGTCGTCACCACGCCAGCACCGCCAGCGCCCGTCGCCGCCACCACCCCGGCGACGGTCGCGCCGCCGCCGGAGACCACTGCGGTGCCTCTCCCCCCTCCCCCATCGCCTCCCCCCGCCACGACCACGCCGCCTCCCCCGGTCACCCTGCCACCGCTCACTGCCCCACCCGACGACACGTCGCGAGGAACTACGTGAGTCCACTCCACCTCGCGCACCGTCCGGTGCACTTGGCATTCCGGGCGATGAGCACCGACGTCACGGTCACCGTGGTCGGGGCAGGCGATGACGCGCTCGACTGGGCGCGCGATCGAATCGGCCAGCTCGAGCAACGATGGAGTCGATTCCTGGCGCACAGCGACATCAGCAACCTCAATCGAGCCGAGGGAGCACCGCTCGTAGTGCATCCCGACACCGTCGCAGCAGTCCGCGCCGCGTGCGCAGCGTGGCTCGTGACGGGTGGTCGCTTCGACCCCACCGTGCACGACTCCTTGCTGCGACTGGGCTACGACGACACGTTCGACGTGGTGCGTGAACGTGGCGGCGGCATGCCGACCTCGACGTTGCCGGCTCCGGGTTGCGCCGGCATCGAGTTCAACGAGACACACAACATGGTCCGCCTCCCGGCACATGTGCGGCTCGATCTCGGTGGCATCGGCAAGGGCCTCGCCGCCGATCTCACCGTCGTCGGTCTGCTCGAACGTGGAGCCGAGGGGGCACTCGTCTCGGTCGGTGGTGACCTTCGCGTGGCTGGCACGCCACCGAACGGCGATGCGTGGATCATCGAGATCGAAGACCCGCGCAACGATCAGCCGATCGCCTCGATCTCCATGCTCTCGGGCGGTGTCGCGACGAGCACCACGTTGCGTCGTCGTTGGCGGTCCGGGCAACGGCCACACCACCACCTGGTGGCACCTGCTACCGGGGCCAGCACGACGACCGAGGTCGTGGGGGCCACGGTCGTCGCCGGCACGGCCGCCTGGGCTGATGCGTTGTCGAAGGTTCCCTTCGTCGATCCCCTCCAGAGCGACTGCTTCGAGCATGCCTCATGCCTCGTCATGTACGCCGATGGCACGACGACGACCACCGGCACTTTTCCCGCATGAGCGACAAGTTTGCCCCCGTCGCTCGGGCGGAAGGGGTTCCCGCATGAGCGACAAGTTTGCCTGGTACGTGGCACGGTCCAGCGGCTGGGTCGCGTTCGCGCTGCTGGCCTTCACCGTGCTGTGGGGGCTGCTGGGCGTCACCCGCCTCATCGAGCGCAGGGGGTTGCCCCGCTGGCTGCTCGACCTGCACAAGCATCTGGCACTCCTCACGATCGCGTTCACAGCGGTCCACCTCGGCGCGCTTGTTGCCGACAACTTCATGCAGATCGGTTGGCGTGAGATCATGGTGCCGTTCGCGCTCGACTACCGATCGGGCGCCGTCGCCTGGGGCATCGTTGCGATGTACCTGTTGGTCGCGATCCAGGCGTCCTCGTGGCTGCGCGATCGGATGCCTCGGCGCTGGTGGCGCGGCATCCACTTCCTGTCGTATCCGGTGTTGTGGATGACGGCGATGCACGGCCTGCGAGCCGGTACCGACGCCGACGCCCCCGTCGTTCGATACGGCGTGATCGCGATCGTCGGTCTCGTGTCGTTCGCCACCCTGATCAGGGTCTTCACGGTCGGCCCGCGGCGCCGTCGGGGCGATGCCACCGATACCCTGGCAACAGATGACTCCCGTCCGGACGAAACAGATCACCCGGGTGCTGTTGACCATCGGGCTGTTGCCCCTCGTCGTGCTGACCGGATGCGGGTTGGGTGAACGGCCGTTCTTCGAGGACACACCGACCGAGGTCGGCGCCGACACGGGTGATCTTCCGATCGATACCGTACTGCAGTTGCTCGACAGCGTCCGTGGCTCGCAGTCGACGGCGTCGTATCAGTCGACGTTGCTGTTCGGCGGCGTCGTGTCCGCGGCACAGGTCGCCCAGATGAACGACCGCACGTCGGTCACCATCGGACAGGTTCGATACGTCACCGAGGGTGGATCCAGCCGCACGTGCGTCCTCGACACCGGCGTGTGCGACGAGGGAATCCAAGCTGCCGCTGTCAGCAACACCGGGCTCACTCCTGAATTCGCATTCGGCGACATGGCCAAGCGGTTGAGACGTGACGCAGTCGCGCGCATCGCACCATCGGTCGCCTCGGTCGAGACCATCGCCGACCAGCCGGCCACGTGTGTCGAGGTGTCGGTCAGCGGCGGCACCAAGCAGTACTGCGCCTTGGCCGACGGCACGATCGCCCGCTTTCGCGGCGCCGACGTGGAACTCGAACTGATCACCTACTCGCCGGTGGTCGACGAGACGCTCTTCTCGGGCTGACGGCCCTCACTCGTCGGCGAACCAGCTGCCGTGGAAGCCGTGCGGCACACGCTGCGGCAGTGGCACGGTGGCGATGGGCGCGGCGCCCATGTCGGCCGCGTCGAGCACCACGAAGCTCGACGAGTCGGTGCTGCTGTCGTAGAGGTACGTCACGAGGTAGCCCTCGTCCTCGCCCGCCGACTCGCTCGCCGGAACGAACACCGGTTCTCCGCTCGTCGTCGTCGGGCCGAAGTCGTGCATGGTGCGCTGCCCCGTCTGCAGGTCGTACTTCATCACGTTCGTCGGTGCCACCATGCTCGCCACGTCCGAACCGG
>JAYSLK010000198.1:0-6441 GCA_043725585.1 Actinomycetota bacterium | reverse complement strand
GGCGAGCGGGCCGCGCCACGTGCCAAACCCTGTGCTCTCGATCGACTGATACACCGACCACTCAACCGTCGCTGCCGGCGCGACCCGAGCGGACACACTGCGAAGGCGAGCATCGCTGCCGTCAGCAGACACTTGGAATCCGAACGAGGCGTCCTCGCCCACCTGGACAGCAACGCCGACGCTGTCCCCCGTCGGCGCGCCAACGAACGTTCCGCCAGCGAGCCACCACAGGCTGAGCAGGAACACGACCACGACAACCGATGCGAACCACACGACCCGAGCGGAACGCATGGTCGGGGCACCCGGCGGATCCAAGCGTCGGTCGAGAATGGAAGTCACCACGCGCTCACTCTGCCTGAGCAACCCTGACCTGTCCAGCGACCCCACGCGGCAGATCGGTGCGCGGGCCGTCCTACGCGCAGTCGCTGCCAACGACCTCAATGGAAGCGATGGATGAGTGACGTTCAAGGCGATCCGCCATCGACGACAGGAAGTCCTCAGCGACGGTGTCCGATTCGAGTTCGAGACTGAGGCGCGGAGGACTCGACGTTGAGTGGTAGCCGGTGACTCCATCGACGAGCTCACCCTCGTCGATGAACTCACCCTCGACGTCGGCGAGACCCTGCCAATCGGAGGTGGAGAACGCGATGCAGATCCACGTGCTGTCATTGGAGTCGTCCTCGGTGGCTTCATCCGAACACGCCGTCCCGAGTGCGAGCACACCAGCGATAGCGGCGAGCGATATCAATTTGCTCGTCGCGCCCAACGATGAAGCACCGTCCTTCGCTCGGCCCAGGGCAGTGATTGGCACATCGTCAGGCTTACCCGGAGTTGGGCCCACCGTGCAACGCAAGGTTCGGCAGATCGGTAGCTCGGCGTGGGTCAATCGAGGCCGAGGACGACGACGAGGGCATCGTCGACCGACCACATCTCCTCCGCAGTGAGCCTGCCGACGCGCCGACCGAGTCGCTGCACATCGACCGCGCCCAACTGCTCGACCAGGACCCTCGTCAGCGCTCCTGCAACTTCGACCTCGGGTCGGAACGACGCCGGCTTCGCACTCCGAGACGTCGGCGCGACGACCACGACCGAGCGCGGCAACATCACGTCGGACTGGACCACGACACCAAAGCGCTCGCCCTGCTGCTCGTGACCGACGCCCTTGGGCACCTTGAACCGGTAGACGTCACCCCGCTGCACGCATCGACTCCATCAGCGACGCCACCGCGAGCATCTCTTCCCGATCATTCTCGTCGGCCTCGAGCGCAGCGACTTCCGCCGCCAACTGGCCTCGTCGGCGCATCCGGTCGGCCGATGCCAGTAGGGACGAGCGGATCGCTTCTGACCGGCTGAGACCGGTTGATTCGAGGAGCCGCAACGCTCGCTCCGCCTCGTCGTCCAACCGCACCGAGATCGCCTTCGCCATGGACCAAGTATGACGGAACGTGATACATCTCGCAACCAGGGTCGGGTAGCGCCGATTGCCCGGTATGAGCGCCCCCTGGCAAGCGATCTGGACGGGTTCTTGAGGTCGAGACGGGTGTCGGCGCTGGCACCGACACCCGACCTCGATCAGCGGGCGGCGCCGGCAATGAAGGTGGACACGATGTAGGTGGCGTGCCGATCCAACGACACTCGGGCGCGGTCGTAGCGCATCGTGGTGCGCGGGTCGGCGTGCGAGGCCGCCTCCTGGACGTCGCGCAATGGAACCCCGGCGTCGAGCGCGGCGGTGATGAACCCGTGCCGCAAGGTGTGAGGTCCGATCTTCTTGCTGATCCCGGCCGCTTTGCCGATGCGACGCACGATGCGGGCGGCGGCGTGCCGGTCGAGGCGTTCACCGTCGTTGCCGAGCAGGATCGGCCCCTCGAACCGTTCCCCGACCGCGAGATCGACCGCGCGTGCGGTGCGTGGGGACATCGGCATCGTCACGGTCTTGCCGCCCTTACGGAGCACGGTCAGCGTGCGGTGGCCGCGTTCCATGCCGAGTTGCTCGATGTTTGCGCCGGCCGCTTCCGGGACACGAAGCCCGTTCATCGCCAACAACGCGATCAGCGCGTGATCCCGGGCGCCGGCGAGGCCGGCTGCGACGAGCATCGCGCCAAGTTCGTTGCGGTCGAGTCCGACCGCATGCGATTCGTAGTCAAGGCGTGGCCGCCGCACGTGCACTGCCGGGGAATGCTCGATGAGGCCTTCCTGTTCGGCGTATCGGTAGAAGCACGTCACCGTGCACAACCGGCGGGCGATCGTCGCCCTCGAACGACCCCGGGCCTCGAGATCACGAGCGAACGCTTCGATGTGAACCCGCTTGGACTCGAACAGATGCAACTCGAGGTCGCGGCACCAGACCGCGAACTGGCGCAGATCCAACGCGTCCGCATCACGCGTCAGACCGGAGTAGCCGGACAAGAACCCCGCCAGAGCGAGGGTCTCGGGATCGCTGAACACCTCCTCGCGTGGGCGGACGAGCTCGGATGAGATGACGGTGTCGGACATGACAGGGACCTCCTTGGTCGGAAGCCATGAGCCGTCCGCCCGGCCCAGCAGCCGGCCACCAACCAACGAACTCGCCAGAGTTGCCGGGTCAGCCGGTCAGGCCGCCGAAGCTCAGCCGAACGTCAACGAGTCGCAGATCTCCCGGACCGACATTCCTCGCCGATCTGCTGCGGCCCGGATGAACACGGCGACGGCATCGAGCGCGTGACGCCACAGATCATCCACCGACCACCAGCCCGTGTCCTCCGGCTCGGCTCCGGCCGCGATCAAGATCGCGCCCTGGACACAGTGCCGACGCTTCGAATGGCCGACGTTGCCGCGCGCCGGGTCCTCCGGAAGCATCCGGTCCGCGAGACCACCGAGCTGCAGCCGATCCTCCCACGTCGACCCGCACGCCAAGTACGCGTCTGCGGCGAGATCCATTAGAATCGAAGCGGGATACGTCGAGCCTTCGCGATGACGTGGCTGCAACGCCGTCGCGATGTCCTCGACCGACACGCCAGCAGCGAAGGACTCGAGAACCATCGACCTGATGTCATCGCTCGGTTCGACGGGCACGACTCGAAGCCTAGAGACCTCAAGAACCCGTCCAGATCGCTTGCAAGAGGGCGCTCATACCGGGCAATCTGGCGCGCGTGAGATCGAAGCCCAACCGGTGGCGGCTGATGGCGATCGCAGCTGTGGCGGCGGCTGGATGTTCGAACGCCGACACCGTCACCACGAGTGAAGTTGCGCTTATCGAGACTTACGTCGTGAGTACGGATGACACCACCATCGAAGTCTGGGTGTCGGTCGGATGCGCGGGAACGCGAACCAAGGTGTTCGCTGTCGAGACCGCTGACAAGGTCAAGCTGTTCGCCGTACGGAACGACCCAGACTGCGGTAGTGGAGACCGCGTTGGGGCCGTCAGTTCCACCGATGTGGTGCTGGGCGACGCCCTAGGGGACCGCGATGTCGTTGACGCTGGCTGCGAGTTCGTTCTTGGGAACGTGCCGTGCGCTCCGGAGCGGTCAACAGGTGGACCGGGCACTTGACGTGCCGATCTGCCGATATGCCCGGCTTGCGGGCCTGACAGCCGAACGCCGTTCTGGCACCGCGAACGTGCGAACGACGTATCCGATTGGATACCCTCTTCGGAATGGAGACTGATCTGCTCGAGGGAGTCCGGCGACGTGCCGGGCTGAGCCAAGAGGAGCTCGCGGCGCGTGCAGGGACCTCTCGGCCGACGCTGTCGGCGTACGAGCGCGGCAGGAAGTCTCCGACGCTGGTCACGGTGACGCGGTTGCTCGAGGGTGCAGGGTTCGAACTGGCGGCCGAACCGAAGGTCACCTTCCGCGAGCACCCGGTGGGGAGGGGCCGACCGTTCGTCGTCGCAGATCGCCTCTGGCGGCTTGCCATCGAAGATGCCGTTGCCAGGGTGACACTGCCGATCGAAGTGAACTGGTCGCGGCCGGGGGCATCGTTCGACCTTCGTGACCGCCGTCAACGTGCCCGCTGCTACGAGGTGGTGCTCCGCGAGGGCACGGCGGTCGATCTGCGGCGTTTCATCGATGGCGCACTCCTGGTCGACCTGTGGGACGACCTGGTCCTGCCGCGCGAGCTCAGAGCGGCGTGGCAGCCGGTGATCGAAGCGGCCTCATAGTGAGCGGTCTGACGGAGTTTCAGGTCGAGGTGGCTCGTCTGTTCTTCGCACAGCCGGCCGCAGAAGGCTTTCTCCTCGCAGGCGGCGGAGCGCTGCTTGCGTCGGGCCTCACGACTCGGCCGACGGAGGACCTCGACTTCTTCGGTGAGCGCGGCCGCTCCGATGTGGCGCTGGTTCGCGAGCAGTTCCAATCAGCGGCCAGCGCGGCTGGGTGGACGGTCGATGCCATTCAACTGAGCGCGACCTTCGCTCGGCTCTCGGTCCGTGGCTCGGACCTGGTGGTCGTCGACATCGCCATCGATGTCGCGCCCGGTCATCCGCCGGTGGTGTCGATCGCCGGTCCGACGTTCGACCCGGAGGAACTCGCCGGGCGAAAGCTGGTCGCGCTGTTCGACAGGGCTGAGGCGCGTGACTTCGCCGACGTCTTCGTCCTCGCACAGCGGTTCGGTCGATCGACGTTGCTCGTGCGAGCGGCCGAGATCGACGGCGGCTTCGACCCCGAGGTGTTGGCCACCATGATGCGCTCACTCGCACGGTTCGTCGATGACGAGATTCCAACGGCTGATGCAACCGCGGACGCGATCAGGGCGTACTTCGCGAATTGGGCCGACGAACTCGATCAGCCCCCGCGCATGTGAGCCGACCGAGATCGTTCAGCCGGACCGCTTCCGCTGCATGGCGTCGGTCACCATGGTGCTGAGTGAGTCGGCGATGGCCGCATCGCGGTCACGAGTCGCGTGTTGGTAGATCAACGCTGCCCGTGCAGAGGCGTGACCCATGCGCGACATCAGTTCCTTGGTGCTCGCCCCCGTCGCGGCGGCGAGGGTGTTGCCCGTATGGCGCAGGTCGTGGAAGCGGAGGCCCTCGATCCCAACTCGACCACACGCTCGCTGCCAGGCGGCGTGGAGAGTGGCCGGTCGCATCGGGCCGCCGCTCTTGGTGACGAACAGCAACGCGTCGGGGTCGGGTCCCACAGTCGCGAGATGGCGTTCGAGGTCGGGCACGATCGCTGCGGGGATCGCAATGGTGCGGACACCGGCGTCGGTCTTCGGTGGCCCGAGCACCGCGGTGCCGTTGGCGAGTTGCTGGTACTGCTCGACCACACGCACCGTTCGGTGCAGCAGGTCGATGCGTTTCACACGCAACGCCCTGATCTCGCCCAGCCGCAGTCCGCAGAACGTCGCCAGCAGCACGGCAGCGCGGAACTCCGGCTCGATCGTCTCGGCCAGTTCGAAGACCTGCTCGATCGTCGCCACCGGTCGCTCGGCAGGCCGTTCGGTCGAGGCGCCCCTCACCTGGCACGGATTGCGCAGCACGACGCCGTCTTCGACCGCGGTCGCGAACACCGCATGCACGAGTCGGTAGCACTTCGCGATCGTCGAGGCTCCCGGCTTGCCCGCTGCGATCATGCCGGCGCGCCACGTGCGGATCCGGCTCGGTGAGATCTGCCCGAGCTCGACGCTGCCGAGCACCGGGTTGATGTGCAGGCGCAGTTGCCCCTCGTAGAGCTCTTGGGTGCGTGGGCGGAGCTGCGGCCGCTCGACGAGCCAGCGCTCGGCGTACTCCTCGAACGTCACCTTGCCCGCGTCGGGATCGATCCACGTCCCACGATCGAGATCGACCCGGACCGTCGCCAGGTATGCGTCGGCCTCGCGCTTGGTGCGGAAGGTCGTCTCGGCGCGGTGCCACGTGCCATCGACCGAGTACCGCGCCTGGTACTTCCCCGACGGCAACTTCCGCACGCTGCCCCACCGACTGCGTCCCACGACAGAAACGCTAGCCGCGTCGCGATTTCAATGTGGCACGAATGTGGCACGACGACCGATTTCGGAGCTTCGATCGACTCGACCCGCTCACCGAAATGGACGCTGAGCTGGGGATTCGCTTGGAGCGGGTGACGGGAATCGAACCCGCGTTCTCAGCTTGGGAAGCTGATGTTCTGCCTCTGAACTACACCCGCAGCGCCGGCCTGCCGAGGTCTCGGAGGGCTCGTCGTGGTGCCGGCAAGACTAGCGGTCGAAGCGCTCCGTCGTCACTTGCGAACGAGTTCGACCTGCTCAGTGCATCCGTTGGACATTTCTCGAACTTCTCCTCAAGGTGGAGTCGATGGCTGCCGATCCCAATGGGTGCTTTCACGTCCTGTGCGCCTTGCGATCGCTCTCACATTGGCCGTGGTCGGCCTGCGTTGGCTCGTGAACACCAACCCGTGGTCAGGTCCGACACTGCTCCGACTGAGCCAGACCCACGGCGTGCACCTCAACGATTGGGTCAGCTTCGTCTGCTGGTTCGCGGCCGCGCTCGTCGCG
>JAYSLK010000197.1:0-4400 GCA_043725585.1 Actinomycetota bacterium | reverse complement strand
GCGGGCATCCACGCGATGACGAGGGCGATGCTGTCGAGCACCACCAGCCGCCGCCGGAGATTGCGCACTTCGAGTTTCTTGTTGCGGTGGTGAATCACGATGCCACTCGCTATCTGATGTTGATTGGGGGGGTGAGGCGATCTTAGAACGGGGGTGTTTCTCACGTCAGGCACTGGGTTTGACGGTTCGATGACGAAGTAGGGGGTTTTCTTGACACCTCCTTGACGATCTCCCGCGAGGTGGTCGAGCGGCCTCTGACCGCGTGTTTCTCACGGAGAATCCCATGATTCGTGCACGCTCACTGGCGCCGGGCGGCCACCCCCACCCCCACCCCCAGGAAGCAACCCAGGAAGCAACCCAGGACAAGGCTCAGGGTGAGACGAACGCGAGCAGTTCGTCGAGCCGGGCGATGCGTTCGAAGTCGGCGTCGGGGTGATCGTCGTACGGGTCGAGGAGCACCGCGTGAAGCCCGGCTGCCCGGGCACCGTCGACATCCATCGTGACCGAGTCGCCCACGTAGGCGATGCGTTCTCGAGCGATGCCTGGGAAGTGCACGAGTGCCGGCTCGAAGATCCGCGGATCGGGCTTGGCGACGCCCACCACATGGCTGTCGATCACCACCCGGACGCTGGTGCCCGCGCCGACCCCCACCTGGCACACGCCGCTGCGACGCAGCGTCTCTTCGATCTGGCCGCTCGCGTTCGACACGATGCCCATCGGCAGGCCGATCGCTGCCAGGTCGCGCAACGCCTCGACGCTCTCGGGGACCGGCCACCGCCACAGGTGTGGGTTCCGCGTGCGTTCGAGCACGGCCGCGGCGATCTCGAGATCATGATCCGGGACGCCCAACGCTCGGACATAGGCCCCGTTGTACTCGTCCCAGACGGTCTCGCCGGTGCCGGCCCAACTCTTCGCCGCCATGGCCGCGTAGTGGGCTCGACGGTGGGCGTGCGCGGACGGATCGCCGCCGTAGTACTCGAGCAGCGGTCCGAGCACGCCGGGATCGGGCAGCACCAGGATCCCGCCCGCGTCGAACAGGATTGCGTCGAATCGGGGCACGGCTCCTACCCTTGCAGATCGATGCGCAGCCCCCGTGACTTCTTCAAGCCGCTCGCCGTCGGTGCCCCCGAACCCGTGCGCGAGATCCCCTTCCGACCCAGTCGGGTGATCCACTTCTTCCCCCCGCAGAACGCGAAGCTGGTGTCGAGGTTGCCGGAGATCATCCCCACGGTCGACATCTTGCTGGGCAACCTCGAGGACGCGATCCCGATGGCGGACAAAGAGGCCGCCCGTGCGGGGCTGGTCGGCGTCGCCCGCACCGTCGACATGGGCACCACCCAGTTGTGGACCCGGGTGAACAGCCTCGACTCGCCGTGGGGTCTCGACGACCTCACGACGCTCGTGACCGAGGTGGGCGACCGGATCGACGTCGTCATGATCCCGAAGGTCGAGGGTCCGGAGGACATCCACTACGTCGACCGATTGCTTGCCCAGCTGGAGGCCAAGGCCAGGCTGCAGCGGCCGATCCTCGTGCACGCAATCCTCGAGACCGCTCGAGGCGTCGCCAACATCGAGGAGATCTGCGCCGCCTCGCCGCGAATGCAGGGCCTCTCGCTCGGCCCCGCCGACCTGGCCGCCAACCGGCGGATGAAGACCACACGTGTCGGCGGCGGTCATCCCGACTACCTCGTTCGCGTCGACCCACCCGCCGGCGACGACGGTCCGCAGTACACCGCGGCGCGCGCCACCTTCCAGCAAGACCTCTGGCACTACACGATCGCCCGCATGGTCGATGCATGCGTCACCTTCGGCCTGCTGCCGTTCTACGGCCCGTTCGGCGACATCAAGGACACGGTCGCCTGCGAAGACCAGTTCCGCAACGCCTACCTGCTCGGTTGCGTCGGTGCGTGGAGCCTGCACCCAGCGCAGGTCGAGATCGCCAAGCGGGTCTTCAGCCCGCGGCCCGAAGACGTTCGCCAGGCCCAGCGCGTGATCGACGCGATGGGCGATGGCACTGGGGCGATCATGCTCGACGGGAAGATGGAAGACGACGCATCCGTGAAGCAGTGTCACGTGGTGGTCGAGCTGGCACGCCAGCTCGCCGCTCGCGATCCAGAGCTCGCCGCCTCGTACGGCTTCTGACTCGGCCTCGACCGACCTCACCGACCGACGTCACCGACCAAGAACACCGAACAACGACCCTGCAAGGACTTGCGATGAACGACCTGCGCCCCCGCCGATCCGTGCTGTACATGCCGGCCGCCAACGAGCGCGCGCTCGAGAAGGCCAAGACCATCACCGCCGACGCAATCATCTTCGACCTCGAAGACGCCGTTGCCCCCGACGCGAAGGAGGCGGCCCGCCCGAACGCCGTCGCAGCGGCTTCGTCGGGCGAGTACGGCAACCGCGAGCTCACCATTCGTTGCAACGGGCTCGACACGCCTTGGGGCGCAGACGACCTGCGCGCCGCTGCGGGCAGCGGCGCGTCCGCCGTCGTCGTGCCGAAGGTCGGCTCGGTCGCCTACCTGGACGAGATCTCCGCGATCCTCGATGGAGCCGGCGCTGCCGAGTCACTGAAGATCTGGGCGATGATCGAGACGCCGGCCGCGATCTTCGACGTCCGCGCGATCGCGGCGCACCCTCGCGTCGCGGTACTGGTGATGGGCACCAACGACCTCGCCCGCGAGATCCGCTCGCGCCTCGGGGCGGCCGACCGCCATCCTCTCGTCCCCCACCTCGCCATGGCGCTGCTCGCCGCACGAGAAGCCGGCAAGGTCATCCTCGACGGCGTCTACAACGACGTGAAGGACCTCGACGGTTTCCGCGCCGAGTGCGTGCAGAGCATGGAGATGGGCTTCGACGGCAAGACGCTGATCCACCCCGGGCAGGTCGACATCACCAACGAGGTGTGGGCGCCCACGGAGGCAGAGGTCACCCACGCCCGCAAGGTGATCGATGCGTTCGACGAGGGCCTGCGCGAGGGCAAGGGCGTGGTCACCGTCGATGGCCGGATGATCGAGAACCTGCACGTGGCCAATGCTCAGCGGGTGATCGCCGTCGCCGACGCGATCGCCGCGTTGGGCTGATCAGGTCACCGAAGCGACGTCGGCCCTGCCGACCCACGGGCGCGACTCCCATCGTCGCCAGTTCACGACGGCGCGCATGGTCATCCACGTCAACTGTGCGCCCCAGAGCCCGGCGAGGCCGAGCCGCGGCCATGCGAGGGTGGCGATCGCGAGCGGGGCGAAGCCGAGCAGGTTGATCACCGCCTGGCGCCCGAGCCATCGCTGGTCGTGGGCTCCGATGAGCGCGCCGTCGAACGCGAACGCGATGGCTCCGGGGAACTGCATGACGGCCAGGATCAACAGACCGGCGCTTAGTCGGTCGTGCACGGCTGCGTCACCGCTGAACGCCAATGGCAGCACGGGGCTCATCGCCGCGAGAACCACCGCCAGCAGGGTCGCGCACCACAGCGACAGCCGGTTGCTGGTGCGCCCGACCAGCAGTGCGGTCGCGGTGTTGTCGGCGCCCAGCGCACCGGCGACGAGCGATTGGGCGGGGATGGCGAGTGCATCGAGCACGAGCGCCAGGAACATGAACAGCTGGGTGAGCACCTGGTGTGCCGCGAGGGTTGGCGTGTCGACGCGCGCCGCCACGGCGGTGGCGGTGTTCCAGACCGCGAACATGGCCAGTGAGCGCACGGCGAAGTGCACACCGGTGCGCATCATCGCGGCCATGCGCTCGCGTGATGCCCGGCCACCGGCACGGTGCGGCCGAAGCAGCACCCAGAACGCGACAGCTGCGCCGACCTGGGCGATCACCGTGCTGGCCGCCGAACCGGCAACGCCCCAGTCGAGCCCGAACACGAACACGATCTCGAGCACGACGTTGACGGTGTTGGCCACCATCACGATCGTGAGCGGCCGCCGGAGATCGTTCAGACCACGCATCACCCCGTGACCCACGTAGGTCGTGAGCACGGACGGCAGCGCGATGGCGCTCACGCGGAGGTACGTGGTGGCGTGATCGAGCACCTCGCCCCTGCCTCCGAGTAGCCGGCACATCGGTTCAGCGAGCACGGCGACGAGCGAACCCATCAGCACGCCGACGATCAACGCGAGACGCAGCGCGGCCGCGGCGGTGTCGTGAGCATCCTGCTGGCGACCGGCGCCTTGGGCATGCGCCACGTCGGGCGTGACGCCGTACTCGAGCGCCGCGGCGAGCGAGATGACGGTGAGGAGGATGGTCGACGCGATCGCCACACCGGCCAACTGATCGGTGCCGAGGCGACCGACGATCGCCGTGTCGACCAGCACGTACAGCGGCTCGATCGCCAAGGTGCCGAGCGCCGGGATCGCGAGCCCGATGATCCGCCGATCGAGACTGCGGTCGACTCCTCG
>JAYSLK010000196.1:0-1511 GCA_043725585.1 Actinomycetota bacterium | reverse complement strand
TCGACCTGCAGCTCGCCCAACGGAGTGTCGAGTTCGATCCCGATGGCGGTCAACGCCTTCGCGACGATGCCGAGGTTCTGCAGGAGGTCGACGTCGCGCCGATCGTTGACGGTGTTGGGAGTGCCGACGGGGTCGGCCGGGTCGAACGGGTCGAGATAGAGCGCGCCCGCGTCGAGCCGGTCGTCGCGGGAGAACAGACCGAGGTACTCACGCCACAGCACCGCCCCGCGGGCATCTGCGGTGTAGCGCCCGTCCCACTGTGAGAGCACCGCGCATGCTGGTGCGACGTCGTACGGCTTGCCGTCCACGAGCACGAGCGTGGTGCGAGCGCACGCGTCGAGCACCCCGGGGAGCAGCAGCTCGGCATGCATCGATCGCTGCGACATGATCGCTGCTTCCACCTCCGCGGCCGACAGCAGGCCGTCCTCGCCGCGCACCGCCGGGTCGGTGAGCAGGACGGCGTTCATGCGGGTTCGCGCCGTCTGAGGTACACCCTCGGCTCCGGTCAACGGCGAGTACCCGGTGAGGAGTTGCTGTGGGTTGGCCAGCCAGTGCGAGTCGTTGGCGTTGAACACGTAATCGGCACGTTCGAGCTGTGGTTGCTGATCGAACGGCAGGATCCCGGGTCGCGTGGCCGCCGGGTCATCGACCCACTCGTTGGCCGGATTCGATCCGCCCAACAACACGGCTCCGTTCTGTCGGACCAGCGACGCGGTCGATCCTTCGACCGCGGTCGCAGCCTGCCAGGCCGCCACAGCGTCTGCCGACAGGTTCGGTGTGGCCGATGCGTCTGCGTACCAGACGCGACCATCGGCCGAGGCGGCGATCGTGTTCACCCATGGGATGGCGTTCGCAGTGCGGTGGACGTCGATGAACTCGTCGAGGCTCTGCGCTGTCGCCATGCCGAAGAACTGGCGGAAGACGTCGCTGTTGCCCAGGTTCGCGTCTCTGAAGGTGTACGCCTTGTCAGCGGTCCAACCGAAGGGCAGGTCGATCATCGGGCCGTAGTGACTGGCCCACATCGTGCGGGTCACGTCGTCGCGCGACCCGTCCTCCTGCAGCACCTCGATCGTGATGTCGGTCGAGGTCATCGCCTTGGTGGAGTCGCCGTACACGTAGCTGGTCGGATCGCCGGGGACGAGAGCCAGCTCGTACAGCGTCATCCGGTTTCCCGCCGACACCGTGTGGGTCCACGCGACGTGTTCGTTGAATCCGATCAGCACGCCGGGCACACCGGAGAGGGTGGCGCCGTACACGTTCATCGACGGGTCGCTCGTCAGGGTCAGATGATTCTCCCACAGGCGCCTTTCCCCCTCCCACGGGAAATGGGGATTGGCGAGCAGCACTCCACCCCCGGTCTCGCTGAGCTCCCGGCCGATGGCCCAGCCGTTGGACCCGAGGCTCGTCGTCGAGGTTGCCTCTGGAAGCGACGGCACGGGCATCGAGGGTTCCGTGGCCGGTGCGGCTTCGAGCACCGTGGTGCTGGATGCCGCGTCTGCAACCGGGTCTGC
>JAYSLK010000195.1:0-1724 GCA_043725585.1 Actinomycetota bacterium | reverse complement strand
CGGGCGCATGATCCGCCCGAGACGCTGGGCCTCCTCCTGGCGGCTGCCGAACGTGCCGGACACCTGGATCGCGACGTTCGCCTCCGGTAGGTCGATCGAGAAGTTCGCCACCTTCGACACCACGAGCACCTTGGTCTCGCCCGTGCGAAAGCTCTCGAAGCGCGCCTCGCGGAGCTTCTGGGGTGTCTGCCCCGTGATCAGCGGTGCGTCGAGTTCGGCGGCGATCGTCTTCAGCTGGTCGACGAACTGGCCGATCACCAGCACCCGGTCGCCCTCGTGCCGAGCGACGAGCTCGCGCACCACCTGGGCCTTCCGGGGCGTGCATGCCGCCAGCCGGTATCGCTGTTGAGGGTCGGCGAGGGCGTATTCCATCCGCGCATCGTCGTGGAGGCCGACGCGGATCTCGGTGCAGATGGCGGGGGCGATCCACCCGTGCAGCTCAAGCTCCTTCCACGGCACGTCGAACCGCTTCGGACCGATGAGGCCGAACACGTCGGCCTCCTTGCCGTCTTCGCGCACCAGGGTTGCGGTGAGGCCGAGGCGCCGCACCGCCTGGATGCGTGCCGTGGCACGGAACACAGGCGCCGGGAGAAGGTGGACCTCGTCGTAGATGATGAGGCCCCATTCGGTGCGATCGAACAAGCCGAGATGAGGATACAGCGAGTGCAGCACGTCGCTGCCGGCATCGTCTTGAATGGTCGGTTCGGGTATGGCCATCGCAGGGTCGGCGACCGCGGCGAACTCGCCGGCGAGATCGTCGCCTGCGTCGCCGCGCTTGTTCTTGCGGACCGGAGACCACGTGAGCACCTGATACGTGGCGACCGTGACGGGACGGATGTCCTTCCGGTCGCCCGAGTACTCGCCCACCTGATCGGCGGTGAGCGATGTCTTGTCGAGGATCTCGCGAATCCACTGCCGAGCCGACGTGATGTTGGTGGCGATGATGAGTGTGTGGGTTCCGGCCGCAGCCATGGCGGCGAGACCGATGACCGTCTTTCCTGCACCACACGGCAACACGAGCACGCCGTTGCCTGCGGCGTCGACGCCTTCTTGCCACCAGGCGCTCACCGCGTCGGCCTGGTATCCGCGGAGCTCGCACGTGAGCTGCGCGTCGGCGAGCACGCTGCCCTCGGTGTAGCCGGCCTCGTCGGCCACTGGCCATCCGAGTTGCAGCAAGGCCTGCTTGAGCGCGCCACGATCGCCGAGACGGACTGCGAAGCGATTGCCGTCGAGTCGCTCGCCGAGCATCTGGCTGACATGCTTGTCGCGCGCAACTTCGACCAGCAGTGGCACCTCGTGGCTGACGAGAGCGAGTCCGCCGGTGTCGAAGTCGCGCACCAGGCGCAAGCGCCCGTACCGGCCCATCTGATCGTGCACCTCGGCGAGGACCCCGCTCGGCACCGGGTACTTCGCCAGGTCGTTCAGGGTGGACGCGACCTCGCCCGCATGCATGCCGGCGACCGCAGCGTTCCACAGGGACAGTGGGGTGATGCGGTACGTGTGGATGTGTTCAGGTGCCTTCTCGAGCTCGCTGAAGCGTTGCAGCGCGGCGCGAGCATCGGCGGCGCGAGGGCTGGCCAACTCGAGCATCACCGTGAGATCGCTCTGCACGATGAGCGGGTTGGTCGGATCGGTCACCAGTCCTCCATGAGGGCTTCGAGCTGGGCGACCTGCGGATGGAGCACTTCGGGCACGCTACGGGCCTTCGGTCGTGGTTGCACCCG
>JAYSLK010000194.1:0-3617 GCA_043725585.1 Actinomycetota bacterium | reverse complement strand
TGCGACCGCCGAGTGATCCTGAGCTTCGTCGATCACCACATGGCCGAACGTTAACGGGGTGCCGTTCAGCAACGTGTTGGCCTCGTCGACCAAGTACTGGTCGGCCGCCGTCCATGTTCGCTTCTTGCCCGATGGTCCGAACCCGTGCTCGGCGAGCAACTGGTCGACGAGCTTCACCGGCTGCACGGCCGGCCAACACTTCGTGAGCACCGGGCGCAACACGTCCATCTTCGAGTAGGCGCCGTCCTTGCCGGTGCGTCGCAGCAACACTCGATCGATGATCGGCTTCAACGACTCGCGGCGGCGGTTGACCGGAAGGTTGCCGTCGAGTGCGAGCTCGATCCAGCCGGCGATCTCGTCGGGCTCGAACACCAGCGTGCGCGCACCGAACGGTTGACGCACCAGCTCGGTGGGACGCTGCACGTGGCGGGTGACCGCAGTCTCGAGCGCGGCGAGCATGTCGGGAGAGCCCTTCACGCGGCGCACCGGGTCGGGATCGATGCCGGTCATCGTCTCGAGCCGCGGGATGCACAGTTCGAGCGCCGTGCGCTGCTGCACGCTGCGCTCGCCCAACGACGGCAGCACATTGCCGATGTAGTCGAGGAACACGGTGTTCGGTCCCACCACCAACACACCATCGCGCCCGAGACGGCGGCGGTGTTCGAAGAGCAGGTACGCGGCGCGGTGCAGCCCCACGGCGGTCTTGCCGGTGCCCGGACCTCCTTGCACCACGAGGCACTGGTCGATCGGGGCTCGGATCACCACGTCCTGTTCGGCTTGGATGGTCGCCACGATGTCGCGCATCGCACCCGTGCGCGCCGCACCGATCTCGGCCAGCACCGGGTCGGGCACGCCGCTGGCCGCGCTCGCCGCATCGGGGTCATCGAGTTGCTCGTCGAGGTACGCCGCCAGTTGGCCCTCGGCAAAGGTGAATCGGCGGCGGTGCGCGAGGCCCAGAGGGTCGACGCCGGTCGCTCGGTAGAACGGTGCAGCGATCGGTGCACGCCAGTCGACGACGACGGGTTCGTGGTTCTCGTCTTCGATGTGGCGGCGACCGATGTACCACGTCTCGGGATGGGTGCCGGGATTGGTGCCGGGATTGGTGCCGGGATGGGTGCCGGCGGGGGCATCACTTCGGAGTTCCTCGGTGATGCGACCGAAGAAGTCACCGGCACCCGCGGTCTGCAGGTCCTGCAACGCCTCGGCGACCGTGACCTCGACGTACTCCTTCGTGAACTCGTCGGCCGACGCGTCGGGGTCGACGCTGGAGAACCGCTCGATCATCGAGTCGCGACAGGCGCGCGAGAACCGTAGGCGGTCGCGCTCGAGGTCGAGCTCGGGGAACGGATCAGGCGTCGACACAGGACCGGAGACGCTACTTGCGTTCCGGTCGCGCATCGTCTCGGTTTCGCCGGGAATTCGCGACCAGAACGCACTGAGCGATCGGTGTGGGGATCAACATGGCGACCTGCGGCCGGGAGGGCCTCGGCCTCTCCCGGCCGCTACGCTCGGCAGTCATGGAGAACGACAACGTCATCACCGAGGACACCTCCGTCGACGAGCAGGCCGCCCCGGCTGTCACCATCGAAGAGGAGCTGTTGGTCGAGGAGATCTCGATCGACGGCATGTGCGGCGTCTACTGAACGAATGACCGAGGCCGGCGCCACTGCGCTGCTCGAGCAGGCGCTCGAGCTGCACCCGCAGGTCGCATTGCGACCCGAGCCCTTCGGCGCGCTCGCCTACCACTACGGCAACCGCCGTCTCGTGTTCATGAAGCACGTCGACGTCGTGGCCGTTGCCAAGCAGTTGGCCGACCACCCGTCGCTGGCAGCCACCCTCGAGGCGTGCGACATCGCACCCACTCGCTGGTCCAGCTTCGCCACGGCGTTCGCTTCCCTCAAGTCCTCGGAGATCGTTCGTGAGCGTTGAATCACTCGTCGGCCAACTGAAGCACGGGCTCGACGCCCCGATCTGTCTCACGTGGGAGATCACGTACGCGTGCAACCTCGCCTGTGTGCACTGCTTGTCCTCGAGCGGTCAGCGTGACCCGCGCGAGCTCACCACCGCCGAAGCCAAGCGCGTGCTCGACGAGCTGCACGATCTGCAGGTCTTCTACATCAACATCGGCGGCGGCGAGCCGATGGTGCGGCGCGACTTCTTCGAGTTGGTCGAGTACGCGATCGGCCGCGGCATCGGGGTGAAGTTCTCGACCAACGGTGCCTACATCGACGCCGACAAGGCTCGCTGCCTGACGGCGATGGACTACCTCGACATCCAGATCAGCCTCGACGGCACCGATGCCGCCACGAACGACGCCGTGCGGGGCACCGGCAGCTACGACCTCGCCATTCGGGCGATGGACCATCTCCGCGATGCGGGCTTCGTCGAGCGCAACGGTCCATTCAAGATCAGCGTCGTCGTCACGAGGCACAACGTCGATCAGCTCGACGAGTTCAAAGCGCTCGCCGACTCGTACGGCGCCCAGCTCCGCGTCACCCGCCTGCGCCCCAGTGGCCGCGGCGTCGACTCGTGGCACGACCTGCATCCCACCAACGCCCAGCAGCGTCAGATCTACAACTGGCTGATGGCCCACGGCGAGAACGTCCTCACCGGCGATTCGTTCTTCCATCTCAACGCGCTCGGCGACTCGCTGCCCGGGCTGAACATGTGCGGTGCGGGTCGAGTCGTATGCCTGATCGACCCGATCGGCGACGTCTACGCGTGCCCGTTCGTGATCCACGACGAGTTCAAGGCCGGTTCGGTCCGCGACGAAGGTGGTTTCAGCCGCGTCTGGAAGCAGAGCGATCTGTTTCTCGAGCTGCGCGAACCGCAGTCGGCTGGCGCCTGTGCCAGCTGCGGCAGCTGGAACGCCTGCCAGGGCGGTTGCATGGCGGCGAAGTTCTTCACCGGCCTTCCGCTCGACGGTCCCGACCCCGAGTGCGTCGGCGGTGCCGCCGACGATGCGCTCGCACTGGTGAGTTCGATCGTCGTCCCCAAGCCGGGGATGGACCACAGCAAGCCGGTGTCGCTCACCCGCAAGCTGATCCCCGTCGCCGGCAACTGACCCGGGCGAGCCATCGCCGCTCGTCACGCCCGACTCACGTCGGCCGTCGCTTGCGGACATCGGTGGCGCTGACGCCGTTCAGAGATCGTTCAGGATCGCGGCGCGCTTGTCGGCGAACTCGTCTTCGTTGATCAGGCCGCGCTGGTACAACCGCTGCAGCTCCTCGAGCCTGGCCTCGGCCGAACCGGTGGTGGCTGCCTCCGGCGTGGACACCGGCGCGAACGTCGACGGCGCCCTCGACGCACGATTGCGAGCCTCCTGCTGCTCCAGCCGGTGTCCGAGCTCCAGGTTCTTGAGCGCCAGATCGGGCTGCTGGTTGAACAGCACCGCTCGGGTCGCCGCGTCGGGATCCATGCCGATGGAACGCGCTCGACTCCGCGCAGAACTCACCCGGTACACGGTCGAGCCGATGGCGAGCAGGACGAACACGACGAACAGGGCTGCGAACGAGCCGGGCACGACGCGTACAGTACCAACATGATCTGGGGGTTGGTGCCTGTTGCCTACCTGCTCGGCACCTTCCCGAGTGCGGTCATGGTGGCGCGCAGCAAGG
>JAYSLK010000193.1:0-6254 GCA_043725585.1 Actinomycetota bacterium | reverse complement strand
CTCGTGCGTGCCGCCGCCGTTCGCGATGGCGTCGAGGTCGACGTCGACTTCGCTGACTGATCGCTTGGCCTCGCCAATCGATCGCTCCGACCCGAAGCTCGAGGGTCTCCTCGAGATCGGCCGGCTCGGTCGCGCTCATGGCGTGAAGGGTGGCTTGGTGGTCACGCTCACGTCCGATCGGCTCGAACGCGTGCAACCCGGCGCTCGTCTGTTCGACGGTCAGCAGTGGCTCACCGTGGTGTCGTCGAGGCCGTTGCCTGCCGGCAACGGGTCCCAACACAAGTCGATGGTGATGTTCGAAGGGCTGTCCGACCGCAACGATGCCGAGCGGCTCACCGGCCGGCCGTTGTGGGGCGAGCCGTTGGCCGACGCCGACGCGCTGTGGGTCCACGAGTTGATCGGCGCCCATGTCATCGATCAGACCGGCACCGACCGAGGCACCTGCATCGCCGTGATCGACAATCCCGCCAACGACCTGCTCGAGCTCGACACCGGTCACCTGGTGCCGGTCACCTTCGTCGTGTCGTCCACTCACGAAGACGGCGTCGGGGTCATCACCGTCGACGCCCCCGACGGGCTGTTCGACCTCCTGGACTGACCGGCTGGGACTGACCGCCTGGCCGGAGCTCAGGCGATGAACGGGTCGGTCACGTCGACCACGGCTCCGACGTCGAGCGGGCCGTACAGATGGGGGAAGGGCTCCGGGGCGCCGTCGAGCTGCTCGAACACCAACGGGGCGGTCAGCTTCGTCTCGTCGACGTGCAGCAGCACCAGGTTCGGCACTCCCCGATAGAACCGCTCCACCACGTCGGACAGCTGATCGGCGGTGCTGAGGTGGATGAAGCCTTGGTCGGCCAACTCCATGCCGATGGTGCTTGTCGTGTATTCGCCAGCGGCGACCGATCGCCGCCAGCGATCACGGTCGGCGATGTGGAAGATCATGGCTGCATCACGCGTCCATCATGCCCCGTCCACCAGGCCAGCGACGCTCGCCATAGGCTGATCCACCGTGCTGGCTCTGCGGATCGACGTGTTCACCATCTTCCCAGGCCTGGTCGACGGCTTCTGCTCCGAGAGCCTGTTGGGCAAGTGCCGCATCAACGGCCTCCTCGATCTGCGCGTGCATGATCTGCGCGAGCACACCTCCGATGTCCATCGCACCGTCGACGACTCGCCGTTCGGTGGAGGCGCCGGCATGGTCATGAAGCCGGAGCCGATCTTCGCCTCGATCGAAGCCGTTCGACCACCGCGTCCGCTGTTCCTGCTTGGCCCAGGAGGTCGGCGGTTCGACCAGGCGATGGCCCACGAACTGGCCGAGCGTGCGTCATCGCCCGACCAGTCCGGGTTCAGCCTGTTGTGCGGCCGCTACGAAGGTGTCGACCATCGCGTGCGCGAGCACCTCGTCGACGGCGAGCTGAGCGTGGGCGACGTGGTGGTGAGCGGGGGAGAGGTGGCCGCATGCCTGGTCATCGAGGCGGTCGCCCGCCTGCTGCCCGGTGCCATGGGCAATGTGGTCAGCCCCGTCACCGAGAGCTTCGGTGCCGCCGGCATGTTGGAGGAGCCGCAGTACACTCGGCCGGCCGAGTTCAGAGGTTGGTCGATCCCCGAGGTGCTGCGTGGTGGCGACCATGGCAAGGTGGAGCGATGGCGGCAAGCGCAGCGCCTGCACCGCACGCTGCGCTACCGGCCGGACCTGATCGCGGCGCACGGTGGCCTGTCGGATGTCGAGCGACGCCTGTTGGAAGAGATCCCCTCCGTCCCCTATCCTTAGCTGTTCCATTTCTCCAGGCCTGCAGGATGTTCGCGCCATGAAGTCCACCGATCTCGTCGACAACCAGTACCTCCGCACCGATGTGCCCGTATTCGGACCCGGCGACGAGGTCAAGGTCCACGTGAAGGTCGTGGAAGGCAACAAAGAGCGCGTGCAGGTCTTCCAGGGCAACGTCATCCGTCGCCAGGGCAGCGGCGTTGCCGAGACGTACACAGTTCGCAAGATCAGCTACGGCGTCGGCGTCGAGCGCACCTTTCCGGTGCACACGCCCACGGTCGTCAAGCTCGAGGTCGTCCGCCGTGGCGACGTTCGGCGCGCCAAGCTCTACTACCTGCGCGATCGCTCGGGCAAGGCCGCGAAGATCCGCGAAAAGCGCGACCGCTGATCTCGCGTTTCCCGTGAGCTCCGACGATCTCGAGAACTTCGAGGCCGAACGCGAACTGAAGCTGGCCCAGGAGTACCAGGATGTCGCGGGCATGTTCAAGTTCGCGGTCGAGACCGAGCGGCGGTTCTATCTCGCCAACGACGTCAAGCTCAACGTCACCGGCGACAGCGCGCGGCCGGTGATCGAGGTCGAGCTCACCGATGCCTGGGTGTGGGACATGTACCGCAAGAGCCGGTTCGTGCCGAAGGTCAGAGTGCTGACGTTCAAAGATGTGAACGTCGAAGAACTGCCCGTTCCCGATCTCAGCATCTGAGCGGGTCTTCGAACGCCGAATCAGCCCGAATGACCACCCATACCCAGACCCGTCGTTCGCCGCAGCGGATGGCACTGCGTCGGATCATCGCCATGGAGATCGTCTCCGGCGTGGGCGATGGCGTCTTCTGGGTGGGTCTGGTCGCAATCCTGTTCCGTCTCGACGTCGGTCCAGCCGGATTCGCTGCGGCAGTCGTGGTCCGGCTCGGGCCCCGCGCCTTGTTCGGAGCGCCGGCGGGCGTCATCGTCGACATGGTCGATCGGCGCCGGCTGCTCGTGGGCCTCGACCTCGGTCGAGGGATCTGCATGATCGTGCTGGCCGTGATCGCAGGCAACGGTGTCGGCGAGTTCGGACTGCTCATCGTGGTGCTCGTCACCTATGTGCTGGCTGCGCCCTACCGTCCGGCGGTCACCGCCGGCCTGGCCCTGCTCACCAGCGAAGAGTTTCTCTCCGCGGCGAACGCTCAGGTCAACACCGTGCGGCAGATCATGACGTTCGTCGGGCCGTTGATCGGTGCTGCAGTCGTGAAGTGGGGCACACCGGAATCGGCGTTCTGGTTGAATGCGGTGACCTTCGTGCTCGCCGGTGCTCTGGTGGGATCGATTCGGGCTCTGTCGGTGCCTCGATCCCCTCGTCTCACGTCAGCAACAGCGCTTCCCCGCCGCTGGTCGCGCGTGTTTGGCAACGCCGGGACTGATCGTCCTGAGCGGCCTGGTTTGCGTCATGTACTTCGTGCGTGGCAGCGAACTCGTGTTGTTCGCGTTGGCCGCAGATGAACGTCTCGACCTCGGACCTGCCGGCATTGGACTGCTCACGGGTGCGGTCGGTCTCGGCGCGTTGGCGGTGCTGCCGATGACGAAGCGGCTCGCAGGGTCGGCCAGGCCAGATGTGGTGCTCCTGGTGTCGCTCTCGCTGAACGCCGTGCCGATCGCGGCCCTCGGGTGGGTGCGGTCTCCTGTTGTTGCAGTCGTCGTTCTGATGCTCGTCGGCGCGGGGGTCGTGATCTTCGAATCGGCGTCCGTCGTGATGCTCCTCGGAGTGGCCCACAGCGATGTCTTCGGTCGCGTCCTCGGGTTGGTCGCGTCGGCGAGCAACGGCGGCAAGTTGGCTGGCGCACTTGCTGCGCCCCTCCTCGTCGCATGCATCGAACTGCGCGGCGCGCTGGTGGTGAGCGGAGTACTCGTCGTGGCCGCGGCTGTGATCGCGGCTCAGCCGCTGCGGGCGCTCGCCCGGTCCACGAACCTGGAGATGATGAGATTGCGTCCCACGGTCGATGCGCTTGCCTCACTGGCACTGTTCGAAGGTGCGTCGCGACCCGCTCTCCAGCGGCTTGCATCGGCGGTGACCGAGGAGGTTGTCGGTGCCGGTGTCGCACTGATCCGTGAGGGAGACGTCGCTGCCGATCTCTTCATCATGCGCAGCGGGACGTTCGAGGCAACGGTCGGCGAACGGCACCTCAACGATCTGCAGCGAGACGATTGGTTCGGCGAGATCGGACTCATCCGCCGAGTCCCCCGCACTGCAACGGTCACCGCCCGAGCCGATGCCACCGTGTGGCGGGCTCCTGATGAGGCGTTCTTCGCTGCACTTGCCGATGTCGCCGCAGCACCGACCGCGCTGCTCGAAGAGATGTCCGTGAGGCTTCGTCGGGTCGGACGATCCGATCTCGACGATGCTCCGATGGGCTAGCGTCCCCAACGTGCAGGTGCATGTGTGCGGGGTACGCGGGTCGACCCCCGCACCAGGTGACCAGTTCGCCCGGGTCGGGGGGAACACGTCGTGCGTGGCCATCGGCCACGATCCGGACGAACGTCCCTCCCTGGTGCTCGATGCTGGTACGGGGCTTCGCCATCTGTCGAAGTTGCTCGGCGGTGAGGCGTTCGTCGGCACGGTGCTACTCGGGCACCTGCATTGGGACCACATGATGGGTCTGCCGTTCTTCGCGGCCGGCGACCGACCCGACTCGAGGGTCCGTCTGATGCTGCCCGAGCAGGGCGAGCCCGCCGAGACGTTGTTGATGAGGGCGATGTCGCCGCCGATGTTCCCGATCACCCCCCGAGACTTGCGGGGCGACTGGTCGTTCGAGACCTACGACGAGGCGGTGTTCGAAGCAGAAGGCTTTACGGTTCTGGCGAGGGAGATCCCGCACAAGGGTGGCCGCACGATGGGCCTGCGGGTGTCCGACGGCCGATCTTCGCTCGCATATCTGTCCGATCATTCCCCCCACGACATCGGCCCCGGCGACGACGGACTGGGCGAACTGCACCCTGCGGCGATGGCGCTGGCCGACGGCGTCGACCTGTTGATCCACGATGCGCAGTACACCGCGCACGAACTGCCGGCTCGGCGCGACTGGGGCCACGCTGCCGCCAACTACGCGGTCACCCTCGGCCGCGCCTGCAACGTCGGCCGGGTGTTGTTGTTCCACCACGACCCATCGCGCACCGACGACCAGGTGATGGCCATGGGTGATCTGCTGCGCGTCGACGACGGTCCGGTCGTCGATGTCGCCATCGAACAGACAGTGATCGCCCTCGGAGGTCGCTCGAGTCATTCCTGAAGGATGCTGCTGAGGAATCGAGCAAGCTCCCCGGTTGACTGCGGCCGCGCCCCTGATCGATGACAGCTGCCCGCGCGGTGGCTTCGATGGTGAGGAGGTGCGCGATGGCTGCGAAGAACGGGGCGCCCGCGAAGGATTCGAAGGGTGCGACGAACCAGGCGCGAGGCCGGTGGGGCGAGGTGCAGGCTGCCGTGTGGTACGAACGCCGAGGCTGTGTCGTGCTCGATCGCAACTGGCGTTGTGATCGGGGTGAACTCGATTTGGTGGTGGCAGACGGCGATGTGATGGTCTTCGTCGAGGTGAAGGCCCGGGCCTCCGACACGTTCGGGACGGCGTCTGCCGCGGTGGGCGAGCGCAAGCAGCGCACGTTGCGCATGCTCGCGGCTCGCTGGCTGGGCGACCATCCCGACCGTCGGGGCGACATCCGATTCGATGTCGTCGCGATCACCGGAACCTGCGTCGAGGTGATTCACCACGCCTTCTGAACCCGCGGGGTGTCAGCCGAAGATGGTCCATCCCACGAGCGCGATCACTGCCGCGATCGCTGCTGCGACGAACACGATGTCGCTCCGACGGGCCACTCGCTTGCGGTTCGGGTTGAATCCCACTGCACCAGCCTTGGTCTCGACGTCGATCAGGCCGCGACGTCCGCAGGCCGGCGCGTCCGGCGGGCCAGCGCCCCGATCACTCCGAACATGCCGACGATGGCCATCAGGTTGATCGCGAAGTTCCGTCGCGCATCGGTGTGCACCAGCGTGCACGGCTCGCGCTCGAACGCGAGCGGCGACCGGCCCCTCGGTTGCGGAGTCAGCTCGGGCAAGGGCTCATCCGGCCGGGCGTCGCCCGAGAACAGCGTGTTGCAGGTCACCCGTTGCGACACGAGCTGCGGAGGCAGGGGAGGCACGGCCAGCGTCGGTGTCCAGTCGGTGCCCACCGGCACCGAGTCATGCAGCGGGCGAGCGGCCCACACCCCCACAAGGATGCACGCATACGCGGCGACCGCAACTGCCGCCAGACCGAGTCGCTTGCCGGACAGTGCCATGGTGCGTTTCAGCCTAGTGGGCCGTGGCCGTGGGCTGCTGGGCCGATGACGGTGCGTCGGCCGCCGCTCGGTAGCGTCGCCACTCGTGGAATCCATCGACGTTCAACGCACCGACGGCATCGTCACCATCACGCTTCAACGGCCCGAGAAGAAGAACGCGATCAACGGTGTCATGTGGGACGA
>JAYSLK010000192.1:0-16477 GCA_043725585.1 Actinomycetota bacterium | reverse complement strand
CCGAGCCGGATCGGATCGAGCTCGTCTCGCTCTCCACGACGCTCGCCACCAATGCGCTCGTGGAAGGATCCGGCCGGCCGGTCGCAGCGGTGATCATCGGCTTCGACCACGAGGTGATCGAACGCGGCGGCCTGCGGCAGGCGCTCGCCGGCGACCCTGCGATCTTGATGGCGGGGGGCCACGATCCCCACGGCAACGAGCGGTCACCGATCGACCTCGACCTGCTGGCCGACGAGGTGGCGCGAGTCGCCCAGCGCGTCGACGGCTTTGCCGTGATGGCTCAGTTCAGCGTGCGCAACCCAGCACACGAACGCGCGGCCGCCGAGGTGATCCGTCGGGTGACGGGCAAGACGGTCACCGCGAGCCATATGCTCTCGGCCCAGCTGAACGGACCGAAACGAGCAGTGACGGCCATTCTCAACGCCCGATTGGTGCCGATCATCGACCGTCTGGTCGCCACGACCCAACAAACCTTGACCGCGCAGGGCGTTCACGCTCCGGTGATGGTGGTGCGCGGCGATGGCTCGCTCGTCTCGGCGGCGTTCGTGCGGGAGCGACCGATCGAGACGATCCTGTCGGGACCGGCGGCAAGCTTGGTGGGCGCAGCACATCTCACCGGGCTCGCCGATGCCATCATCAGCGACATCGGTGGCACCACCACCGACATCGCCGTACTGCGCAACGGCGTCCCGCTCGTCAGCACGATGGGCGCCACCGTCGGCGGGCATCGCACGATGGTGGCCGCCGTCGAGATGCACACCCACGGCCTCGGCGGCGACAGCCATGTGAGGCACGACGACCGCGCCGCCGGCGCCGTGCTGCTGCTCGGCCCACGGCGCGTGATCCCGGTGGCACTCCTCGCCGCTCGCCATCCCGCCATGGTCCATGCGGCGCTCGATCATCAGTTGTCGGCCGATCCTCCGAGCGATCTCGACGGGGTCTTCGTGGTGCTGCTCGACCCACGACGAGGCGGTCAACGAGGGGATCAACGAGGCGACCAGGCACGAAGCCTGCTCGACACGAACGAACAGCGCATCGTCGAGTCGGTCGCATCGGCCCCCGACGGGCTCACGACCGCTGCGGCGGTGATGACGTCAGCGGCCCAGCGACTCGTGACCGAGCGTCTCGTCCGCAAGGGCGTGTTGCAGTTGGCGTCGTTCACCCCCACCGACGCAAACCACGTCGTCGGCGGCCAACACACCGGCGACGCGGACGCGGCGCGCAAGACGGCGCTGCTGTTCGCTCGACGTCGCGACCGACTCGGCCGTTCGATCGCCGCGGATGCGACGCAGATCGCTCGCCTCACGATCGACACCCTCGTGAGACTCTCGGCCGAGGCCGTGCTCGCGGCAGCGTTCGATCACGATGGCCTGCCGTCCGACACCGTTCGAAGTCGCGCCGTTCAGGCTGCACTCGACGGACACGCCGGCGTGAGTCGTCTGTCGGTGGGGCTCGATCTTCCCCTCGTCGGCCTCGGCGCGTCGGCACCCAGCTACTACCCGGCGGTGGCGGCACTGTTGGGAACCACGAGCGAGGTGCCCGACGATGCAGACGTCGCCAACGCCATCGGTGCCGTGGTGGGCCGCGTGCGCATCTCTCACGAGTGCACCATCTCGGCACCGCAGATCGGCCAGTACATGGTGCACGCCGGCGATGCGCCGGTGATGACCACGTCGCTGGAGGCTGCGCTCGACCACGCCACGAGCGTCCTGACCGAACGGGTCCGCGCCGACATGAACGCCGCCGGTGCAGCCGAGGTCGAGCTCTCCACCGACTGGCGTGAGTCGACGGTGGAGGTGAGCGGGGCCCCGATGTTCGTCGAGGGCCACCTGCACGTCACCGGGAGCGGCCGCCCTCAGCTCTGAGCATCGCAGGTGCGGAGTACCTGCGGTTTGTCAAGAAACCCTCAAGTCGCCCCGCACTCGCGCCGATCTGTTGTTCATGCGCCGCACGACGAGAACCATTCGGGTCGCCCTGGCTTCGCTCACGATCGCGGTCTCCACCGCGGCGTTGGGTGGCTTGCCGGCCACGGTTCATGCCAGCCCGGCGCCGACGACCAGCAGCCAGTACGTGGTGAAGCAGGACGACACCTTGTTCGGCATCGCGAACAAGCTCGGGGTCACCCTCGACGCACTGCTGACGATGAACAAGCTGACGCTGACCAGCATGATCCACCCGGGCATGGTGCTGGTGGTTCCTGCCGGTGCAGCGGTACCCGTCCCGACCACTTCCTCCCCATCGAGTACGACATCCAGCAGCGCATCGCGCAACGCGGCGCCGGCCACCACATACGTGGTGAAGCCGAACGATGCCTTGTTCAACATCGCCCGCACCTACGGCGTCAGCCTCAATGGGTTGCTGCAGGCGAACAAGCTCACGATCAACAGCGTCGTGCTGCCGGGCCAGACGCTCACGATCCCGGCCGGAGGCACGTTGGCCGTCTCCCCCACGCCAACGGCCTCCGGCCCGGTACCCGCTCCTGGTGCCGCTCCCGCCGGGACCTACGTCATCCAGAGCGGCGACAGCATCTTCGCGATCGCTGCCAAGCACGGGCTGAAGATGGGCCCGCTGATGAAGGCCAACGGCCTCTCCCTCGACAGCGTCATCGCCCCAGGGCGGACGCTCACGATCCCGGCCGGAGGTGTCCTGGTGGTCTCCCCCCCACCAGGCGCCTCCGGCCAGGTCAACTCCACGACGACCGCCGTCGCAGCCAAGCTCGACACGCTGGTCGCCTACGCCAAGGCCCAACTCGGCAAGCCATGGGTGTTCGCTGCAGCGGGCCCGGATGCGTTCGACTGTTCGGGCCTCACGATGATGGCCTACCAGCAGATCGGCATCTCACTGCCCCACTCGAGCGTGATGCAATCGACCAAGGGCGTGGCCGTCGACTGGTTCACCCAGGAGATCCGGGCCGGCGACTTGATCTTCATGGCGTCGAGCAACAAGCCGGGCGTCATCGGACACGTCGGCATTGCGATCGACGCCAAGCGCTGGATCCACTCGCCCGAGAACGGCGATGTGGTGCGGCAGGGATTCATCCCCGCCGACGCACGCTTGATGGCCGTTCGCCGCTACGTCAACGGCTGATCACGCCAGCTCGACAACGCCTGGTCGAGCTCGTCGATCAGGAGGTCGGCCTCGGCCGCGCCGAACACGATCGGTGGTTTGATCTTCAGCACGTTGTCGTGTGGACCGTCGGTGGAGATCAGCACGCCGCGGTTTCGCAGTTGCTCGGCGACCTCGCCCGCAGCATCCGTGGCGGGCTGACGGGTCTCGCGATCGAGCACCAGATCGACCCCGAGATACATGCCTTCGCCGCGCACATCGCCGATCACCTCGTGGCGCTGCTGGAGTCCACGGAGACCGTCGAGCAACATCGCACCGGTGCGCGCGGCTCGCAACATCAGGCCCTCGCCCTCGATCACGTCCAGCACGGCCATGCCGACGGCGCAGCTGACCGGGTTGCCGCCGAAGGTGCTGAAGAACTCCATCCCGTTGGCGAACGCCGCGGCGATCTCGGATGTGGTCACCACGGCGCCGAGGGGATGACCGTTGCCCATCGGTTTGCCGAGGGTGACGATGTCGGGCACGACCCCCTGCAACTCGAACGCCCACATCGACGAGCCGACCCGACCGAAGCCCACCTGCACCTCGTCGGCGATGCAGAGTGCCCCCGCTGACCGGGCATGCCCGTAGGCGGCGCTGAGGTAGCCCTGGGGGAACACCACCTGGCCACCGCATCCGGAGATCGACTCGGCGATGAACGCCGCCGGGCCGCGAGCATCGTGTTCGACGGCCCGGCCGATCGCAGCTGCCACCGAGATCGCATAGTCCGTGCCAGCGGCGGCACCGGCCGAGCGAATGCGACCGCGGTACGGGTCGGGCAGCTCGGCCAGTTGCACGTGCGGCTGGCGCCCCGCACCGCCGGCGCGGTTGAACTTGTACGCGCTGATCTCGACGAGATCGTTCGTGTTGCCGTGATAACCCCAATCCACGGCAACGACGTCATGGCGTGCGGTGACGGTGCGCGCGATGCGCAGGGCGAGCTCGTTGGCTTCGGAGCCCGAGTTCACGAAGTACACCACGCGCAGCGGGTCGGGGAACGTCGCCGCGAGGCGCTCGGCGTAGTCGAGGATCGTGCGGTGGAGGTAGCGCGTGTTGGTGTTGAGCACGGATGCCTGGCGGCTCAGCGCGGCGACCACGCGAGGGTGGGCATGGCCCACATGGCAGACGTTGTTGACACAGTCGAGGTGGTGGCGGCCGGTGTGGTCGACGAGCCAGACGCCCTTGCCTCGAACGATGCTGAGCTTCGAGCGATAGCTGGCGCTCAGCGACGGTCCGAGATCGGTGCGTCGCCGAACCATCAGCTCGTCGGGCGGTTCGGCGCCGGCCCACGTTTCGGGGCCGAGTCCGAGCAGGAGGTCCGCGTCTGGAGCGATCTGGTGCCAGATCCCCATTCGACCGGGCTCGCCGGCGCCCTCGAAGTTGCCGTCGGGTCCGAGCAGCGGGTCGGCCATCAGGTCGGTGACGATCTGCACGTGCACGTGCGGCGCCCACCCGCCGTTCACCGTGTGGTCGCCCACGAAGCCGACCACATCGCCGGCAGCGACCCGCTGACCCGGCTGCACGGTGGTGAGCGTGCGGCGCGAAAGGTGACCATAGAGCACGTAGAAGTCACCGGCATCGCCCGCCGCGTGACGCATGATGACGGTCGGGCCGTAGTCGAACGGAAGGTCGTTGTCGACGACGGAGACGACGGTGCCGGGGAGCATCGCGTGGAGCGGCGTGTCTTCGGGGACGAAGAGGTCGATCCCCAGATGCACCGATCTGGCCTCGGGCGAATCGGTGGTGAACTGCTCGCCTGCGTAGCAGCTGCGGTCCTCGTCGTATCGTCCGATCGCGACCACTGCGTCCGCTGCGACCATCTCGCGTCGCAGCCATTGCCAGTAGGCCTCCGGGTCGGATGCCAGGTGCATCCCGGGGGCACCGTCGGCGAGGCTGACCACGATGCGCCCGGCCCTGCGCAGGTCGAACGGCACCGGCGACACCGGACGGCACTCGTCACTGCGCAGCCAATGGACGATGCCGTCGTGCTGCGGCACGGCACTGAGCCCGGCGGCGCTCCGAGCGGCGAAGTGGAGGAACTCGGGCCGCATGCTCAGGAGCCGGCGCAGCAGTCGCAGCGCGGGCGCCTGGCTGACCGTGAGATAGCCGTTGTCGGGGAACTCTGCAGCTCGGTGCGACGAGATCGCGACGCTCATCGCCAGGCGGGCAACGACAAGGTCGAACAGCACTCGCAACTCCCCGGCCTCGAGCGCAACCTCGCGCGCGAAACCGGCGATCACACGCGTCGCGGTGGCGACCACATCGGCCACGTCGAGCAAGCCGTACGCGAGCGCGATCGCGAGCTCGTTCGCCCGACGACCGAACACGGCGTCGCCGAAGTCGATGATGCCCGTGATCCGCAACGCATCTCCTCCGCCATCGTCTCCGCCAGCACGGTCATCAGCTGAGACCAGGACGTTGAAGTCGTTGGCGTCCTGGTGCAACACCGAGGTCGGCAGCTCGTCGAACACGGGGAGCACGCGCTGGACGTAGCGTTCGAACGCCTGCTCGACGAGTGCTCGATGGCCGGCATCGGCGATGTCTGCCACCCATGGTCGCACCGAGATCGCCTCGTCGAGGTTCCAGAGGAAGCCCCGCCGATGCGCGCCAGGATGGCCGAAACCGCGCAGGCCTGCCGACAGCCGACCGATCGCTACGCCCAGGTCGTGGTCGAGCTGAGGGGTACGCACAACGGTCGCCAACGTGTTGCCGGGAAGGTGGCTGACGACCCGCACGTGATGCATGCCGTGCTCGCCGGCGACCACGGCGAATCGCGAACCGTCGACGGTGGGAACGACGCGGGGCACCGGCAGATCGGGCACCGTGCGGGCGAGGTGCTGCAGCATCGCAAGCTGCAGATCGAGCACCGCAGGATCCTCCGCGGCATTGGCAACCTTGAGCACGAACGTGCCGTGCGCTGCGATCAGCCGAGCGTTCTGATCGCGCTCGGAGTCGAGCGGCGAAACAGATGCCTCGGCGCCGTAGGTGTCGTCGATGCCGACGATGCCGAAGTGTTCACGTGCGATCGACGCGAGCCCACCCGATGAGAACGCGGGCGCCGGGCGCCGGAAGACGTCGAGGTCGTTGACGGTCACTCGAGCGAACCTATCGGTGCATCCTGTGTCGGCCGGCCTCAGCGCCCGGTGAAGTTCGCCGGTCGCTTCTCGAGGAACGAGGCGACACCCTCGCGATGGTCGTCGCTCTTGAAGCACGCAGCCATCGCCGCCGTGTGCCGCGCCATGTGCTCGCCCACGGGCGCAGTGAGTCCCTGGTGCACCAGGCTCTTGATCAGGCCGAGGCTGTGTGGAGACCCCGCCGCGATCGTGTGGGCGAACTCCATCGTCTTGTTCATCAGATGGTCGCTCAGCACGACATCGGTGACGTAGCCGAGTCGGAGCGCCTCGTCGGCGTCGATCATCGCTCCCGTGTAGAGGAGTCGCAGCGCGGGCTGCACGCCGATGATGCGCGGCAGCAGCCACGTGCCGGCACCGGTGTCGGGAACGAGCCCGCGGTGGACGAAGTTCCAGGCGAACCGAGCGCTGGGGCTGCACAGACGGATGTCGCACTGTGACGTGAACTCGGCCCCCATGCCCACGGCCGGACCGTCGATCGCACACACCGTCGGCTTCTTGGCCTCGGCGATCGGCCACCACTTGTGGCGTTCATCGGCCGAGCCGCGCAGGCCGCGGGTCTCACCCGGGATCGTCGCCAGATCGGCCAGATCGGTGCCGGCGCAGAATGCGCCGGGCACACCGGTGACGACGATCACCACCGTCTCCGGATCGTCGTCGGCTCGTCCGACCGTCTCGATGAACTGTTCGAGCATCGCGTAGGTCATCGCGTTTCGCTTCTCGGGACGGTCGATGGTCACCACGCCCACCTTCCCGTCGCGGTGATACCGGATGAGCTCGCGCATCGCGTCGGTCATGACCCGACGGTAGCCGGGTGGTCACACGGCGCGGCGGGTGCGACAGATCGATCTGCTGATTGCTGCGACGACGTGGATCGCCGACCAGCCAGAAGCGTCGGCCGCCGCAACGACGACATCCGACGACATCCGACGACATCCGCCGACATCCGCCGACATCCGCCGACATGTGCCTATGGGAGCACCAACAACGCGGCTGCACGTGGCCAGCGGCGTGGGACACTGGTCGTCATGGTTCATGAGTCGGCGCAGGTTGGCTACGAAGAGCAATCGGGTGTGTACGCGAGTGCCCGTCCGAGTTATCACCCGGATCTCATCCATCGGTTCGTGAGCCGCTTCGGCGATGGCGTGGTTGTGGATCTCGGCGCAGGAACTGGGATCTTCACCGGTCAGCTGATCGAAGCCGGCTGCGTCCCGATCGCAATCGAGCCGGTCGTTGCGATGCGCCAGCTGCTGACGGTCGACCACCTCAATGTTCGTGTGCTCGACGGCACCGCTGAGGACACCGGGCTGCACGACGACAGCGTCGACTGTGTCGTCGTGGCTCAGGCGTTCCATTGGTTCGACCACGCCGGTGCCCTCCGGGAGATGCATCGGGTCGTGCGGACCGGCGGTCATCTTGTCTGCGTCTGGAACGTCCGGGACGAGAGCGTGGAATGGGTCAGGGAGTTCACCGACATCGTCGACCGGCACGCCGAGGCCACTCCTCGGCACCGAACGATGGATTGGCGCCGAGCGATCGATGCTGACCCACTGTTCGAAGCGGTCGACGATTGGTCGGTGCCCAACCCGGTTGCAGCGACACCGGAGAGCGTCGTCGCGAGAGCTCTCTCGACGAGCTTCATCGCAGCCCTCGACCACCAGCAACAGCACCAGGTGCTCGAGGAGATCAGAGCCCTTGCGCGATCGGTCGGCGATCGGTTCGAGTTCCCCTACCGGTCAGAGATGCAAGCTTGGCGAAAGACCGGGCAGAAGACGCTGGTCAGTGGCTGAAGTTGACGTGGGGCAGGATCTTCTGGAGCCACTTCGGGACGTACCAGTTCTTGTCGCCGAGCAACGCCATCGTCGCCGGTACGAGCATCACCCTGACCACGGTGGCATCGAGCAGGACTGCGACCGCAAGGGTGAGCCCCAGCTCCGTCGGCGGGATGGGACCCGTGACGCCGAAGGCGACGAACACGATGATCATGATGATCGCTGCATTCGTGATCGGCCTCCCGGTGCGGGCGATGCCTTCGCCGATGGCCCGATGCGTGTCTCCGGTGGCCTGGTACCTCTCCCTGATCGAAGCGAGCAGGAACAGCTGATAGTCCATCGACAGACCGAACAACAGGGCGAAGAAGAACAGTGGCGCCCATGCATCGACGAAACCCTGGTGCTCGATGCCGATCAGTCCGGCGCCGTAGCCGTGCTGGAACACCAGGGTCGCGAACCCGAACGCGGCGCCGACGGTGAGCAGGTTCATGAGGATCGAGAACGTGGCGATCACCACGCTTCGGAAGACGACGAGCAACAGCACGAACGCGACGATCAGGATGAGGGCGATCGCGTACGGCGCTCGATGGACCAACACCTGGGTGAGGTCGTGGTTCTGGCCCGCAGGACCGCCCACCAGCGCACTCGGCACCGCCGCGTCGAGCTGCCCGCGCAGCGCTTCCACCATGTCGGCGGTGGCCGACTCGTCGATCTGCGTGCCGGGCGTGATCCGGACGACGACACGTCCCGTGGGTGCCGGTGCGGTGACGATGCGGGCATCGACGACGTTGTCGGTCGCCAGGGCGACGTCGATCACCCGCCGAGCGTCGGCGCCGTCGACGGTCACGTATGCCGGACCGGCAGCGCCAGGCCCGAACGAGTCGACCACCATGTCGTAACCGTCGCGGCTGGTGTTCCCCGGATCGACCACCCGCGCGCCCGGCATGCCGAGCCTCATCCCGAGCGCCGGAGCGGCCAATGCCCCGAGGACGACGAGACCGACGGCCAACGTGCGACCGGGTCGCTGCAGCGATGCTCGGGTCCACCTCGTCCAACGACCCTCGGCGACGATGTCGGGATCCTGGTTGCCGCGCCTGACGAGCACCTTGTCACCCATCGCAACCAGCACCGCCGGCAGCAGCGTCAGCGCAGCGAGGGCGACGGCGATCACCGAGATGATCATGCCCAGTGCCATCGTCTGGAACACCATGACCGGCACCAGGAAAACTGCGGCGAGCGAGAGCACGACCGTCAGCGCCGACAGGAACACCGCCTTGCCCGACGTCGACATCGCGTTCTCGATCGCCTTCACTGCGTCTTTGCCCTCGACACGCTCCTCGCGGTAGCGGGAGACGATGAAGAGGCTGTAGTCGATGCCGACAGCGAGGCCGATCATCATCGAGAAGTTCATCGACCACACCGAGATCGGCGAGATCAGGCTGAGCAGGTGCAGCGATGCGAAGCCGGTCGCAATGCCGGCGATCGCCAGGATCAGCGGGATGCCGGCGGCAAGCATGGCGCCGAACGCGACGAACAGCATGATCAGCGTCGGCAGGCCCGACAGCAGTTCGGCCTTGTGCAGGGCTTCTTCGTTCATCCGGTTGAAATCGGCCCACACCGGCCATTCGCCCGTGACCGCGACGGTGGCGCCCTGCGCGATCGTCAACTCACCGACGAAGTCACCGAGCTCGCCGGCGGCCTCGGGGCGCTCCTTGTCGTCGCCGACCTGCTGTTCGACGAGCACCAGCGCAGTGAGGCCATCGCGAGAGATCAGCCCCGCTTCCGGCGGCATCGCAAGGGGGTCGACGACCGACGCCACCCTCGGTCCGGTCGCGAGGTCGGAGATCAGCGCGCGCAGGCCGGCCGGTTCGTCCGCGATCGGGGTGGCCTGTCGATAGACGACGATCGGGCTCTCCGCGCCCATGGCCGGGAAGTCGGCACGCAATTCGAGTCGCACCTGCTGGGCGGTCGAGCCCTTCGCATCCCAGCCAGCGCCTGAGAGCGCCTTCGTCAGCGTGATCGCGAGCGGGGCCGCGGCGAGGGTGACCACCAACCAGACCAAGATCACGGCTCGACGGTGGCGGGCCATCGACGCAGCGAGCCGCGAGAACAGCGCACGCTCATCGGGGTCATGTGATGGCTCGTGCTCGACGGGCGTCGGCGGATCGATGACTGTGCTCACGGTGGTCGGCTCCTGCTCGTGATGAACGACGGGAGGAGTATACCCTCCAGGGTATTACTTGTACACCCATTGGGGTATCTTGCGGCCGTACTCCGCTCCACTCGATGGCCCGGTCGGTAGGTCGACTCGTACGCTGCTGCCATGACGATCCGCTCAACCGTGACGACGATGGCCCTGACGATGGCCGTCCTGGCCCCCGGCTGCTCGTCGGACTCCCAACAGGAATCGAACGCATCGAACGGCTCGATCGGCTCATCCGCGCCAACATCGGTCGAGGGAAGTGGCGCGACCGTCGTCGCCGCGACCGACGTCACTACCGTTCCGTCGGCGGAGATCTCGGCGCCTGAGACGACGGCCGTGCCGGACATGCCGACGGTGTTCGACTTCGCCGAACCTGCATCGGTCGAGACGTGGCGGAGCCAGAGCGACCCCGTGATGGGCGGCGTCTCCACGGGTTCGGTGGCGTGGGCCGCCGGCGCCATGGTCTTCGAGGGCAACCTGTCGCTCGACAACGGCGGTGGCTTCTCGTCGATCGTCAGCCCCCGCTTCGACCCGATCCTCACCTGGCCCGCCGGCGACGGCGTGTCGATCGAGCTGGTCGGTGATGGCAAGACCTACGTGCTGCAGTTGCGCACGTCGACGGGCAACTGGGTGCAGCGGTTCGACACCGTCGATGGTCGACCGTCGACCGTGACCGTTGCCTGGGAAGGATTCGAACCGGTCGACCGTTTCCTCGAACCGATCACGAGCGACTCGCCACTCGACCCCAGCCAGATCGACACCGTGGCGATCTACATCCTCGACAAGCAAGAGGGCCCGTTCCGCCTCGAGGTGGTGTCGATCTCCTGACGTGCGCTCGCGATGACGGCCACGCCCGAGGATCAGCGCCTCGAGTCGACCCAGCTGTGGATGGTCTGGAAGTAGTTGGCTCGGTCGTACATCTGCGGATCCGGGACGTTCGCTCGGCTGACGCTGCCGCGCAGTTGATGAACGCTGTCGTAGTCGCGCTCGTCCATCCAGGTCACCAGCTCGCGACGCATGGTCAGCAGGTGCTCCGGGCCATGGCGCAGCAAGGCGCTCGTCGTCATCACCACGTCGGCACCAGCGAGCAGCAACTTCAGTGCGTCGAGGCCGCTGTGCACCCCGCTGCTGGCAGCCAGCGATCCCGTGACGTGCTCGCGCAGGACGCCGATCCAGTGCAGCGACAGGCCGACCTCGGCCGGCGTCGAGAGCTGCAGCTTCGGCCGCACCTCGAGCGTGTCGAGATCGATGTCGGGCTGGTACAGGCGGTTGAAGAGCACGAGCCCGTCGGCACCGGCCAACTCGAACGCTCGTGCCGTGTGAGCGAGCGCAGTGAACCACGGCCCCACCTTGACCGCCAGGGGGATGCTGATCTCGGCGGCCACCTCCTCGATCAGCTCCGTGAGGCGGCGTTCCACCTCGACCGACGAGGTCATCGGGTCCGTCACGGTGTCGTACAGGTTCAGCTCGATCGCATCCGCTCCGGCATCGGCGAGCAGCCGCGCATACCGCACCCATCCGCCCGGCGAGACACCGTTGAGGCTTGCGATCACCGGAATCGACACAACGCTCTTCGCATCCTCGACGAGGTCGAGGTGGTGGTCGGGACCGACCTCGACACCGTCCAGATGCGGCAGGTAGCTCAGCGCCTCGCCGTTGATTTCGCTGCCTGAACCCAACGCGTACTCCACGGCGAACGCTTCCTGTTCGATCTGCTCCTCGAACAGACTGGGCAGCACGATGGCACCGGCTCCGGCTGCCTCGAGGCGGGACCACAGCGACGGGTCACCCGTGACGGGACCCGGCGATGCGACGAACGGACTGTGGAGCCTGAGTCCGAGGTACATGGTGGTGAGATCGATCATGATTCGTCCTCCATCTCCGAGAGCACGGCATCCGCGGCATGCTCGGGGGCCGAACGCTCGACACCGGTCAGTTGCTGGTAGTAGGTCCACCGGGCGCTGACGTCGTTCTGGGCCAGGCGCATCAACTCCGCGGCGCGATCGGGATCGCTCCGACGCAGCATCGCGAACCTCGCCTCCGTGGCCGCGAACTCCGCATACGGAACGGTCGGCTCGGCGCTGTCGAGTTGGAACGGATGGGTGGTCTCACCAGCGCCGGGGCGATACCGATACAGCGGCCAGTGACCGCTCTGCACCGCTGCCTTTTGCTGCGTCATCGAGCGGGACATGTCGTAGCCATGAGCGATGCAGCTCGAGTAGGCGATCACCAACGACACGCCCGGCCACTGTGTGGCTTCGACCAGCGCCTTCACGGTCTGCACGTCGTTGGCCCCCAGGGCGACCTTCGCGACGTAGACGTCGCCGAACGTCATCGCCTCGAGACCGAGGTCCTTCTTGGCCGTGCCCTTCCCACCGGCGGCGAACTTCGCGACGGCACCACGGGGGGTGGCCTTCGACGCCTGGCCGCCGGTGTTCGAGTACACCTCGGTGTCCATCACCAGGATGTTCACGTTGCGACCGCTGCCGAGCACGTGGTCGAGGCCACCGGCACCGATGTCGTAGGCCCAACCGTCGCCACCGACGATCCACACCGCACGCCCGACCAAGGAGCCCGCCAACTCGCGGAGACGCCGCGCGACGTCGCCGTCGAGATCCGCCAGGGATGCGCGCAGGCGCTCCACGCGCGATCGCTGGTCGCGCACCCCCGCGTCCGTCACATCGTCGACGTTTGCGAGCAGGCCGGTGACCAGTTCGGGGTCGAGCCGGTGGTCGAGCTCGACCAGCAGTTCTGTGGCCGCTCGCCGTTGCGCTTCGTACCCGAGGCGGATGCCCAGGCCGAACTCGGCGTTGTCCTCGAACAGGCTGTTGCTCCACGCCGGACCACGACCGTCGGCGTCGGTGGTGTACGGCGTCGTGGGCAGGTTGCCGCCGTAGATGCTGGAACACCCGGTGGCATTGGCGATGAGGAGACGGTCGCCGAACAGTTGGGTCAGCAGCTTCAGGTACGGCGTCTCGCCGCATCCCGAACACGCACCGCTGAACTCGAACAACGGCAGCCGCACCTGGCTCGTCTTCACCGACGCCGGGTCGAACGCCGTGACGTCGGCGCTGGCGGTGGCGAGGAACTCGTCCCAGGCGATGCGCTCCTCGGCCAGGCGATCGTCGATCGGGCGAAGGTTGATGCTCTTGCGTTTCACTTCGCTCTTGTCGTGTGCGGGGCATGCGGTCACGCACAGCCCGCAACCGGTGCAGTCGTCGGGCGCGACCTGCACGGTGAGCGAGAGCCCCGGCACCTCGCGGCTGCGGAACGTCTTGGTCTTCAGCACGCTGCCATCGGCGAGCGCTGCCGGCTCGTACACCTTCAGCCTGATCGCAGCGTGCGGGCACACGATCGCGCACTTGCCGCAGTCGATGCACAGGTCGGGTTCCCAGATCGGGATCTCCGTGGCGATGGTGCGGCGCTCCACCTTCGCCGTCCCGGTGGGGAAGGTGCCGTCGGGGGGCAGCGCGCTGACGGGCAACAGGTCACCCTCCCCCGCCAGCATCCTGGCGGTCACCCGTTGCACGAAGTCGCTGCTCCCCGCCGGCACCGTCGCCCGAACGTGCACGCCGCTGTCGGCGGCGCACCCGATGGGTACGGGATGCAAGTTGGCGAGGGCGGTGTCGACCGCAGCGACGTTGCGCTCCACGATCACCGGGCCGCGCTTGCCGTAGCTGTGTTCGATCGACTCCTTGAGGGACGCGATCGCCTGCTCCTCGGGCAGCACACCAGAGAGCGCGAAGAAGCACGCCTGCATCACCGTGTTCACCCGGCCACCCAGCCCGGCGGCCTTGGCGACCGCAGCCGCATCGATCGTGAACGTCTGCAGCCCTCGATCGAGCACCAGTTGCTGCGCACTCTCGGGCAACGCACCCCAGACGTCCTCCGGACGGTGTGGGCTGTTGAGCAACACGACAGCGTTCGGGGCGGCCACCTTCAGCACGTCGAGGCGCTGGAGGAAGCTCCACTGGTGCACGCCGACGAACGTCGCCCGGTCGACCAGGTACGTGCTGGTGATCGGCGAGGGATCGAACCGCAGATGGCTGATGGTGGTCGAGCCGGACTTCTTCGAGTCGTAGACGAAGTAACCCTGCACGTGCAGGTCGGTCTGGTCGCCCACGATCTTCGCGGTGTTCTTGTTGGCGCCAACGGTGCCGTCGCGGCCGAGGCCGAACAAGACGGCGCGCACCTTGGCGCGGTCGGTCGTGAAACCCGGATCGACCTCCAGGCTCAACCGCGTCACGTCGTCGATGATGCCCACCGTGAATCCGTTGCGGGGTGCGGGTGCGGCGGCCTCGTCGAACACAGCCTTGGCCATGGCCGGTGTGAACTCCTTGGAGCTCAGCCCGTATCGGCCTCCGATCACTCGCGGCGATGTCGCGCCGGCCCAGTGATCGGCGGGAGCGTGCCACATCGCCGACAGCACGTCGAGGTGCAGCGGCTCGAACGGTGCGCCCGGTTCCTTCGTGCGGTCGAGCACCGCGACGGTGCGCACGCTGGGCTTCAGCGCCGCCAGCAGCTGCGCCGACGGGAACGGTCGGTACAGACGGACGACCGCCATCCCGACGCGCTCGCCGGCAGCGTTCATCGCGTCGACGGCTTCGCCCACCGCGCCCGCGCCGCTGCCCATCAGCACGATCACCCGGTCGGCGTCAGGGGCTCCGTGATAGTCGACGAGGTGGTACTGCCGACCCGTGAGGGCGGCCAGGCGATCGAATGCCTCCTGCGTCGCGGCGGGCACTGCATCGTGGAAGGAGTTGCACGCCTCTCGGGCCTGGAAGAAGACGTCAGGGTTCTGGGCGGTGCCGCGGATGACCGGATGATCGCTGTCGAGGCCCCGATCGCGGAACTCGCTCACCGAGCGCTCGTCGACCATGACCCGCAGCTGCTCCGCGCTGACGAGATCGACGGTGTTGAGCTCGTGACTTGTACGGAAACCGTCGAAGAAGTGCAGATACGGCACTCGGGTGGTCAGGGTCGCCGCGTGGGCGACCGCCGCGAAGTCACCGGTCTCCTGCACGCTGCTCGCGCACAGCATCGCCCAGCCGGTGGTGCGCGCAGCCATCACGTCGCTGTGGTCGCCGAAGATGCTGAGGGCGTGCGTGGCCACCGTTCGGGCAGCCACGTGGATCACCGCAGGTGTGAGTTCGCCCGCGATCTTGAACATGTTCGGCAGCATCAGCAACAGGCCCTGGCTGGCGGTGAAGGTGGTGGCCAAGGCGCCGCGCGTGACCGCCCCGTGCAGCGCACCGGCGGCGCCGGCCTCGCTCTGCATCTCGATCACCTCGGGGACGACACCCCACAGGTTCTTGTGACCGCGCGCACTCCAGTCGTCGGCGAGCTCGCCCATCGGCGATGCCGGTGTGATCGGATAGATGGCGATCACCTCGCTCATCAGATGGGCGATGCGGGCGGCCGCTTCGTTGCCGTCGATGACGCTGTGCTCGACGGTCTGGGCGAGGTGGCGCATACGTGCAGGTTGCACCACGGGCTCCGGCTCGACCAGGGCCGATGGTCACGTCCCACCGGTGGCATGGGTCCGGGCGCGACCGGGCGCAACCGGGCGCAACCGTGCGCGTCGCGATCCGGGGTCAGCCGAGCAAGGTGCGCAGACCGGCCTCGGCCGCGCCGAGATCCGTGCGGGCCCGCTCCTCGAGACGCGTGAGGTAGCTCACCGCCACGGTGCCCGCCTCGACCAGACCACCGTCGGTATCGGCCGGCAGCTCCACGGCGTCACCCCAGGCCATCTTCACCGTGAAGGCGCCTTCGTGGCCCTCCTTCGGCACCAGTTGAGCGTTCGACATCCGCCGCGGCGGCTCGACGCCCACTCGCGCGTGCGCCCATCCCTTGATCACGTCGAGCTCGCAGTTCGGCACGTTGATGTTCACGACCGCTGCATCCGTCAGGGTTCCCGCGGCGATCGACGGCACCATGCCACCCACGAACGCGCTGGCGACAGCGGCTGCTGTGTGCCACTTCTGGCCGATCAGCATCTCGTCCCAGCCTTGACCCTCGATGCCGAAACCCGTGACTGCCTGGCTGACGGCAACCCCGGGGATGCCACCGTTGCGCCCGCTCAGGCATGCTCCGATCGTTCCGGAGTGGTACACCGAACGACCGACGTTCGCCCCGGGGTTGATGCCAGAGACGATGAGGTCGAACGATCCGCCGAAGGCGCCGAGTCGAGCGAACATCACGCACAACGCCGGTGGCCCCGACACCGACCACGCCTCGTCGATGCCTTCGATGTGGTGCCTGCACAC
>JAYSLK010000191.1:0-1832 GCA_043725585.1 Actinomycetota bacterium | reverse complement strand
TGCTCGAGCTGGCTTCGGGCGGCATCGCCGACCTGATCGGCTACCAAGCCCAGATGATCGCGGATGCGCCGGCCGTTCGAGCCCTCGGCCGCTGACGTGCAGCTCGTCTGCGCAACAGCGAACGCACACAAGGTCGACGAGATCGCAGCAGTGCTCGGTGGCCTCGTCGAGCTGCTGCCCCGACCGGCTGATGTACCCGACGTGGTGGAAGACGCTGGCACGCTCGAGGGCAACGCACGATTGAAGGCCCATGCAATTTGTCGGGCGACCGGCCTGCCTGCGGTGGCCGACGACACCGGCCTCTTCGTCGCCGCGCTCGACGGCGGGCCGGGTGTCGAGACCGCCTACTTCGCAGGCCCCATGGCCACCTATGCCGACAATCGCGACAAGATGCTGGCGGTGCTCGACGGCATCGTCGACCGGCGAGCTGAGTTCGTCACGGTCGCCCTGGTGGTTTGGCCCGACGGCCGGGAGCTGTCGGTGCGAGGTGTCTGCGCGGGTCGGATCGCCGAGACCGAACGCGACGGACGCGGGTGGGGCTACGACCCGTTGTTCGTCCCCGACGACCAGCCGCAGCGCGACGGCGGCGGGCGTACCTTCAGCCAGATGACCGACGACGAGAAGAACGCGATCTCGCACCGCGGCAGGGCCTTCGCCGCTCTCGCCGCGGCGCTGCGCAGCCGCTGACGCTCTTGCCTGGGCTCTCGGGCTCAGTGGGGGTACGTCGGCACCGGCCACGTGCCGATGGTCTCGTACCTGGCGCCATCGTGATCGAGCGTGCTGCGCACGAGGGCGATCTCGTCCACCTCGAACTCGGCGCGGAACATGGCACCGAGAATGCGAGGCATCGGCGCCTTCGGCTTCACGCGTGCGAGGGTGAGGTGGCCCGTGAATCGTGTGCGCGGTCGCTCGCCGAGCTGACCGGTGTGTTCGACCACTTCGGCTGCGAGCTCGTCCACCCCGGCCACCGGCACGACCACCGATCGCTCTGCGAACACGTCGACCGCAGGGCCGAGCCGCGCCACGCTTGCCGCGAACGTCGCTCGATCGAGTGCAGCGCCGACGGTGGCGGGGTGGGCCTCGCCGAGGAATCGCAAGGTGATGTGCCAGTTCTGCGGGGGGATGAACCGGACGCCCTGCTGATCCTTGCGATGGAGTTGTGTGAGATCGGCAGCGACCTCCTCGGAAGGCCACACCGCGATGAACAGCCGTGCCACCGCACCATTCAACCCTTCGAATCGACCGATCCGATGCAGCCTTCGATGCGCCCCTTCGATGCTGGCCTTCGATTCAGAGCGGCCCGACGCGAGTCGCCTAGCGTGGTCGCCCATGGTCGCCGCGCAACGAGTCATCATCACGGCCGCAGCAGGAGGCATCGGGCGAGCGATCGCCGAAGCGTTCGTGGCAGAAGGCGCCACCGTGCATCTGTGCGATGTGGACGACGTGGCCCTCGGGCAGGTGCGCTCAGCGATGCCCGACGTCGTGGCGACACGCGTCGATCTGCTCGACGGCGATGCGATCGACGAGTGGCTGTCGGCGTCGATCGCAGCGCTCGGCGGAGTGGACGTGCTCGTGAACAATGCCGGGACCAAGGGTCCGACGGCGTTCGTCGAGGATGTCACCCCCGACGCGTGGCGTGACTGCCTGTCGGTCACCCTCGACTCGCACTATCGCTGTGCCCGCCTGGTGGCACCGGTGATGAAGCGTCAGGGGTCGGGTTCGATCGTGAACATGTCGTCGATGGCCGGCCAGTTGGGCTACGGCATGCGCACGCCGTATGCGGCGGCCAAGTGGGCGGTGATCGGACTGACCAAGTCGTTGGCGATCGAGCT
>JAYSLK010000190.1:0-2517 GCA_043725585.1 Actinomycetota bacterium | reverse complement strand
TGTCGCCAGACATAGCCAGCCGACCGGAAGGGACAAGTTGAAGTCTTACGAGGAGATCATGGAAATCTTGGAAGCGTTCGCGTTGACGAACAGTTATCGGGCCGCCGGTGAGCTTGCTGGTTGCTCTCATCACACGGTCGAGCATTGGGTGACGATGCGCGACCGGGGCCTGTTGCCTGACGGTGAGTCACCGGTCGAGCGGGTCAAATTGATCGACGGGTTCATGCCCAAGATCGAGGAATGGGTGGACAGGTCCAACGGTCGGATCCGCGGTGATGTCGTGTTCGAACGGCTCGTCGCCGTCGGGTTCGATGGGTCGGGCCGCACCGTTCGTCGCGGGCTCGCGGCCGTGAAGTTGAACTGGCGTGCCGGTCGTCGGCGCGTGTATCGGCCGTGGGTTGTCGAGCCTGGGATGTGGGCGCAGTGGGACTGGGGTCACGGCCCGAGGATCTCCGGCCGCCAGACCTACCTGTTCTGCGCGTGGCTCGCCTGGTGCCGGTTCCGGGTTGTGTTCGCGGTGTGGGACAAGACGTTGCCAACGGTGATCGCTTGTCTTGATCGTTCGATGCGCCTGTTCGGTGGGGTGCCGACGTATTGGTTGACGGACAACGAGAAGACCGTGTCGACCGGCCATGTCGCCGGGATCGCCGTGCGGCATCCATTGATCGTTGCCGTCGGCCGCCACTATGGGGTCACGGTCACGACCTGTGTGCCCGCCGACCCGGAGTCCAAGGGTGGTGTCGAGCGGACGGTTCAGATCGCCAAGGCCGATCTGGTCCCGACGGACACGAACCTGCGCGACGACTACGCGTCGTGGGCTGAGCTGGTCGACGCGTGTGATGCGTTCATGTTGAAGGTCAACGGGCGTGAGCATCGGGTCACTCGCCGCCGGCCGGTCGACATGCTCGCCGAGGAACAGGCCCGGTTGCACCGCCTGCCAGACGAAGCGTTCACCGCGGCGTTCGGTGAGACGCGCAGCGTGACACGAACGGCGACGTTCTCCTTCGGAGGTGTGACCTACTCGGTCCCGCACACGTTGATCGATCAGGTGGTGTGGGTTCGTGTCGATGGCGACGAGATCGTCGCCACCCACATCGCCCCAGCAGGCGCGATCGAGGTTGCCCGACACTTGCGGTCCACGCCAGGCAACCCGCGCATCGATGACGCCCACTACCCGCCCCGACCCGCCGGCGCGCTCGCCCGGCAACCCAGGCCCGGCAACGCTGCAGAGGCTGAGTTCTTGGCGCTCGGTGACGGGGCACGGATGTGGTTGGTCGAGGCCGCTGCTGCGGGCACGTCGAGGGTCAAGGTGAAGATGGCCGAAGCTGTTCAGCTCTCGCTCCTCCACGGGGCCGAGCGGGTCGACTGGGCACTCGGTCACGCCGCCGGCGCGGAGCGGTTCGGCGACGGTGATGTCGCTTCGATCCTCGCCGCGCACCCAGTCGGGCAACGACGACGAGCCGACGACGTCCACTCGATGCAACCATCGACGCGAGCCTGGGAGTCGCTCGGGGAGGTCGCATCATGACCGCCAACGCGGCCACGACCACTGCTCCGATCGATGAGGTCGTCGACCTGCTCCGTCAGTTGCATCTGCCGCACATGCGCCGACAGGCACCCGACGTCTTGGCGACTGCCAAGGCGCAGCGCTGGGACCCGGCCGAAGCCATCCGCGCATTGTTGACCGAGGAGCTCGCCGGACGGCGGGCATCATCGATCAACATCCGTCGCACCGCAGCCGGGTTCCCGACCGGCAAGACGTTCGACACCTGGGACGAGACCGTGTCCTCGATCCCGGCGCCGACACAGCGATCGTTGACATCGTTGGAGTGGGTTGATCGACACGAGAACCTCGTCGTCTGCGGGCCGTCCGGCACCGGCAAAACACACCTGTTGGAAGCGCTCGGTCATGCCGCCATCGGGCACGGCTGCCACGTGCAGTGGTTCTCCCTCGAGACCCTCGGCGCGTTGATCAACCGGCACCGCATCGATGACAGCACCAACCGGGCCATCCGCAAGATCATGCGCGCCGACCTGATCTGCATCGACGACATCGGACTGTTGCCGGTCACGACCGAGACCGCCGAAGCGCTCTACCGCGTCGTCGATGCCGCCTACGAGAAACGCTCCATCGCCCTCTCATCCAACCTGCACCCCGCCGGATTCGACGAACTCATGCCCAAGACCATCGCCAACGCCACCGTCGACCGGCTGCTGCACCACGCCCACGTCGTCATCACCAACGGCGACTCGATCCGCCTCACCCAAGCAACCCGAGGCCGAGGGGTGAGGCCACTGACCAACTGACCTACTGGGCAGAACCCTTGGCCATCAGTGGGCAATTCTGATGGCCACCAGCGGGCAGAACCACTGACCGCCCACGGGCAGAAACTATTGGCCCTTGACAAGCGGCGGAGTGCTGCCAGTCGGCAGGCGACCGGACTGTTTCCCGCTCGACCTATGCGGATGCTTTCCTGCGGGGACAAGGAGCGGGTGCTTCTACCGAGCCGATAAGTC
>JAYSLK010000189.1:0-6104 GCA_043725585.1 Actinomycetota bacterium | reverse complement strand
TCGTACCAGGCCGAAGCGCTGGCGTGGATCGGGTTCCTCGAGGCGACCGAGCTCGGCGGTTGCCTCGCGCTCGACATGGGGCTCGGCAAGACCCCGACGGTGCTCGCTCATCTGGCGCGCACCATCGGTTCGGGGCCGACGCTCGTGGTGGCACCCGCTGCCGTGGTGGGGAACTGGGCAGCAGAGGCTGGTCGCTTCGCGCCGAAGCTGCGGGTGATGGTGCACCATGGCATCAGCCGCGCGGGTCAGGACGAGCTGGCCGACGACATCGCCAACGCCGATCTCGTCATCACCACGTATGCGACCGCGGTGCGCGACGTGGCCGCGCTGTCGTCGACGGTGTGGTCGAAGTTCGTGCTCGACGAGGCGCAGGCCATCAAGAACCCCACGAGCGACACAGCACAACAGCTGCGCCGGATCACGGCGCGAACGAAGATCGCGCTGACGGGAACTCCCATCGAAAACGGCGTCGGCGATCTGTGGGCCATCCTCGACTTCACGAACCCGGGCCTCGTCGGTCCCCGGCCGTCGTTCGTGGCACAGCTGTCAGGCGATCGCGAGAGTGCCATGAAGGCGCTCAACGGTCTGTTGCTGTTCCGCCGGACCAAGAACGAGCCCGAAGTGGCCCGCGAGCTGCCCGACAAGATCGACGAGCTCGATCACTGCACCATGACACCCGAGCAGATCGGCCTCTATCAAGCGGTGCTCGACACGCTGCTGGCCGACGTGAGCGGCGACAACGGCGAGGCCAAACAGGGAGCGATCCTGGCGGCGATCACGGCCCTGAAGCAGATCTGCAACCACCCGGCGGCGTACCACGACGACGGCCTGCCGCTCGCCGGTCGATCGGGCAAGCTGGCCCGGCTCGAAGAGCTGCTCGAGTCGGTGTTCTCCGCCGGCGAGCGAGTGCTCATCTTCACCCACTTCGCGAGTTGGGGTCGTCGTCTGGCCGAGCACCTCACCACCCACACGGGCATGCCGATCCACTGCTACGACGGCAGCCTCACCCGGCCCGTGCGCGACAAGATGGTCACCGAGTTCCAGAACGGTGAGGGTCCGGGGGCGTTGGTGCTGTCGCTGAAGGCGGGGGGCACCGGCCTCAACCTCACCGCGGCGAACCATGTGGTGCTCTACGACCGATGGTGGAACCCCGCCGTCGAGGATCAGGCCCGTGATCGGGCGTGGCGCCTCGGCCAGCAGCGCACCGTCATCAGCCATCGCCTCGTGTGCCCGGGCACCGTGGACGAACGAGTGGAGGAGGTGGTGGCGGGCAAGCGCCACATCGCCAGCCTCGTGTTGCCGAAGAGCAGCTCGATCGCCGATCTCAACACCGACCAGCTCCGCCTTGCCCTCGGACTTCGCGCCGACGAACTGCTCGCAGGTGACGAACGATGAAACGACCCACCAACAACCGGCGTCGCGACCCTCAGCACCCGCAACACCGCCAGCCCCCGCAACACCGCCAGCCCCCGCGGCAGCCGCCGCCGGCCGATATCTGGATCGACCCGGAACCGCTCCCCGATTTCGTGCCGATCGACACTGCGGCCAATGCGCTGGCGATGTTCCGCTCGCTCGAGGCTCCGCCGGTGCACGGCCAAGGCGATGTCGCCAAGTTGTTCGAGTCCGTGATCGAACGAAGCGCCGTGATCGCCACGGCGTTGGCGCTCAGCGCAGGAGCGCTGGCCGACCCCCGAGTCTGAGTGCGTCGGCGGCGACCTGCGTCGGCGGCGAGTAGCTTCGGCGGCGATGGACACCCCGATTCTCGACATCACGACAACCTCTGCGTGGGCGGCGCTGCAGGCCACCTCGCCCCCGCCCCATCTGCGACAGCTGTTCGCCTCCGACCCTGATCGCGCCGCTCGCTACACGACGATCGCCGGCGATCTGCGGGTGGATTGGTCGAAGAACCTCGTCGATGATCGAGTGGTGGCGGCGATGATCGAGGTGGTTCGCGCCAGTTCGTTCTCCGCTCGACGCGACGCGATGTTCCGGGGAGACGCGATCAACACGACCGAGCGTCGGGCCGTGTTGCACACCGCGCTGCGGGCACCGGTCGGCACGAGCGTGCAGGTCGCCGGTGCCGATGTGGTGCCCGCCGTGCACGAGGTGCTCGACCGCATGGCCGACTATGCGGATCGCGTCCGTTCCGGCGCATGGACGGGAGCGACCGGCGATCGGATTCGCACGGTCGTGAACATCGGCATCGGTGGGAGCGACCTCGGTCCGGCGATGGCCTATCTCGCGACCCGTGCGTTCGGGCACCCCGACCTGTCATGTCGATTCGTCAGCAACGTCGATGGTGCAGACATCGCCGACAACCTCGCCGATCTCGACGCCGCGAGCACGCTGTTCGTGATCAGTTCGAAGACGTTCACCACGATCGAGACCCTCACCAACGCGACCGCTGCTCGACGCTGGCTGATCGATGCGCTCGGGGAAGACGCCGTGCCGCATCACTTCGTCGCCGTGAGCACCAACGCGTCCGAGGTCGCGTCGTTCGGCATCGACACCGCGAACATGTTCGGGTTCTGGGATTGGGTGGGCGGTCGATATTCCGTCGACTCCGCCATCGGGCTCTCGCTGATGATCGCCATCGGGCCCGAGGGCTTCCACGAGTTTCTCGAGGGTTTCCATCTCATCGACCGCCACCTCCTCGACGCGCCACTCGAGCAGAACGTGCCGGTGATCATCGCTGCGCTGGGCATCTGGTACACCAACGTGCTCGGCGCCGAGAGCAAGGCCGTGCTGCCGTACGCCCACGAGCTCCGCCGCTTCGCCGCGTACCTGCAACAGCTCGACATGGAGTCGAACGGCAAGCGTGTCCGGTTGGATGGTTCTCCGGTCAGCACCGCCACGGGGCCGATCGTGTGGGGTGAACCGGGGACGAACGGTCAACACGCCTTCTACCAACTCCTGCACCAGGGCACCCATCTCGTGCCGATCGACTTCATCGGTTTCGCCCGGTCCAATCACTCCTCGATCGACCAGCACGATCTGCTCATGTCGAACCTGTTCGCCCAAGGAGAAGCGCTCGCGTTCGGCAAGACCTTGGAGGAGGTTCGGGCCGAAGGGATTCCCGAACACCAGCAACCTCACCGCGTCTTCCCGGGCAATCGGCCGACGACGACGATCCTGGCGCCGCGGTTGACGCCCTCGGTGCTCGGTCAGCTGCTCGCGTTGTACGAGCACGTCGTGTTCGTGCAGGGATGTGTGTGGGGAGTGAACAGCTTCGATCAATGGGGCGTCGAGTTGGGCAAGGCGCTCGCCACTCGGATCACCCCAGAGCTCACCTCGGACGAGACCCCCGCGCACGACGCCTCCACCACTGCGCTCATCGAGTGGTACCGCTCGAGTCGCAGCTCCTGAGCGCCGGCCGAGAATCGACGTGACCCCGATCGATCACGACCCGTTCTCGCCGGAGACGCGTGCCGATCCGTTCCCGGCGCTCGCGCGGTTGCGCGAGCACTGCCCCGTGCATCGGTACGACGATCGCGGTCTGCGCTTCTCGTCGCTGTCACGCCGCGCCGACGTGCTGGCCGCGCTGAAGGACGTCGGCACGTTCAGTTCGCGGCAGGGCCAGGGGCCGTTCCGCAGCGAGCCCATCGGATTGTTCGATGATCCGCCCTCGCACACGTTCTTCAGGCGTCTGGTCACGACGTCGTTCACCCCACGAGCCGTTCATCAACGCCAGCAGATGATCGAGGCGCTGGTCGAGGAGCTGGTGGACGCCATGTTGGACTCGGCAGACCGATCAGCCGACCTTCACGACGCACTGGCGATGCCGCTGCCGACGATCGTGATCGCCCGAATGCTCGGGGTGCCCGAAGCGATGCGCGACACCTTCAAGCGGTGGAGCGATGCACAGGTGGCTGGCATGGGCGCCGGCGATGTCGACGAACAGCGGCGGACACGGCGTGAGATGCAGGAGCACTTCCTGGCAGAGGTGGCCCGACGGCGTGAACTGTTGGCGGCCGGTCGCGATCTCCCCGATGATCTGGTCAGTGGTCTGGTGATGGCATCGATCCACGAAGACCGACCGATCACCGATGAGGAGCTGTTGTCGCTGTTGACCCAGCTGCTCGTCGGTGGCAACGAAACCACGACGTCGCTCGTGACGAATCTCGTGTGGCGGCTGCTCGAGCGACCGGAGCGGTGGCGTTCGATCGTCGACGACCCGACGATGGTGGACGTCGCCATCGAGGAGAGCTTGCGCTTCGACCCTCCGGTGCTCGGGTTGTACCGCGCCACCACGTGTCCGGTGACCTTGCACGGAGAGACGATCGACGCCGACGAGAAGGTGATGCTGTGGTGGGCGAGCGCCAACCGTGATCCAGACGTGTGGGACGACCCCGACGAGTTCCGGCTCGATCGCGATCTCGTCGCGCTCCGAGGCAGGCACCTCAGCTTCGGTTTCGGCATCCACGCCTGCCCGGGTGCATCGTTGTCGCGGCTCGAGGCGCGACTCGCGTTGACGGCGCTCGTCCGGAGCGTCCCCACGCTCGAACTCGCCGCCCAGCCGACGCGGATCGAACCGTTCTTCCTGTGGGGTCGCCGTTCGTTGCCCGTCAGCTGGTGATCTCAGGCAGCTCGACTCGGCGCTGGAGGCATACTGTGTGGCACCATACAGTATTGACAGAGTACGTGCGGGAGCCGCGAGGCTCCCGTTGCGGGGCGTCGCGACGCCCAGATCTCACCCGGAGGTAGTGATGAGCGAATCTGCGATCGAGCTCGATCCAACCGAGGAGGCCGCGTTCCGCGAACGGTGTCGGGCGTTCCTCGAAGAGCATGCGACGGGCGTGGGCAACGGTCGCGCCGAGAGCACCAACGACCGCGGCGCGTCGCTCATGAGCGGAGCGAAGAAGTTCCAGGGTGCGCTCGCCGAGGCGGGTCTCGCCGGCTTCGTCTATGCCAAGGAGTTCGGTGGAGCCGGCCTCACCCGCGCCCACGACCGGATCTGGCGTGAGGAAACGCGCCGTTACCCCGACATGACATCGGAGCTGACGATCAGCCACGGCATGTGCCTGCCGGTGATGAACGACTTCGGCACGCCCGAGCAGAAGGCCCGGTTCATGGCCGACAACATCGCCGCGCGTACGGTGTGGTGCCAGATGTTCTCCGAGCCCGGCGCCGGCTCCGACGTCGCCAGCCTGCAGACCAAGGCCGAGCTCGACGGCGACGAATGGGTGATCAACGGTCAGAAGGTGTGGACCACGCTCGGTCACCTGTCGGACTTCGGCGTGCTCATCGCGCGCACCAACCCGGACGCACCCAAGCATGCGGGCATCTCGATGTTCATCGTCGACATGTTGGCTCCCGGCGTCGAGATCCGACCCATCCATCAGATCGATGGTGGCAAGCACTTCAACGAGATCTTCTTCACCGACGTGCGCATCGCCAAGGATTGGCTGCTCGGCGAGCTGAACAACGGGTGGAACCAGGCGACGGCGATGCTCATGTACGAGCGCGTCGCGATCGGCACAGGCTCGACCAGCGGGGTGAGTCACCCCAACGCCGATCGCCTGATCGCCGATGCCGTGAAGCTCGGCACCATCAAACAGCCGTTGCTGCGCCAGGAGCTGATGCGCCTCTACTGCGAAGAGACCACGAAGTCGCTGGTGTCGATGCGGACCCGCGCCGAGATGAAGGCCGGCAAGGCCCCTGGGCCCGGTGGATCGCTCGGCAAGCTCCACGGAGCCAAGATCGCCCGATCGATGAGATCGATCACGAGCGACGTGCACGGTGCCGACATCATGGCCTACGAACCGGACAGCAAGGCAGCGCTGTTGGCGCGCAGCATTCTCACGAGCTTCTCGGCCAACATCGCAGGCGGCACCGACGAGATCCAGAAGAACATCATCGGCGACCGCGTGCTCGGGCTTCCTCGCGAGCCGGCCGTCGACACCAAGCTGCCGTTCAAGGACCTCAAGGTCGGCACCCAGCGCGAGAGCTGACCCCCGGCGATGAGAGATGAGTGGCGCTAGCGCCCCCATCTCTCATCACGCAAGGGAGCTCCCGCAGCCCGATGAGAGAGAGGCGTGGCAGGGCCACTCATCTCTCATCGCAGGTTGGTCAGGGGCTCTGCAGGACCGCGAGCACGGCCAGGA
>JAYSLK010000188.1:0-2539 GCA_043725585.1 Actinomycetota bacterium | reverse complement strand
GGTGGACCCGTCGGCTTCGCGCAGTTCTTCTGGCTGTGGGCGCCCGTCAACTTCCCCTCGTGCTCGACGCACTTCGACGTCAACGAGTACGCCGACGGCCGGCGATGGCACGAAGTGGGGGCGATCGCCCCGGTCGGCGATGAGGTGGCGTCGTTCGTTCGAACCGTGGAGTACCGGCTCGAGTGGCGGCCGGGCACGCGGTGGGTGGTGTGGTTCGAGTACGACCTCGTGCACTGGGATGGGTCGATCGACACGGTGCGGCTCGAGCCGATGTTCGAGTTCCACATGCGCGGCATCGGCTACGGCAACCCGTCGTTCGGGCACGGCTACTGGAAGGGTGAACACGCCGTTGGAGGCGAGCGTCTGGCCACCCCGGTCGACACCCCGAACTCCCGCGAGAACGTGCACATCCAGGCTCTGTGCCGAGCGACGCTCACCACGGCCGGCGGCACGGTCGAGCACGGTATGGGCATCCTCGAACAACTCGCATTCGGCGACCACGTCACAGGGCTTCGCGGCATCCTCGATGGCTATGACCCCGAGCCCGATCGATCCTGACTGCCCCGAAGATCCGTGCGGATGGCCCTCGGCAGGCCCGCACCCGCCGGTCAGGTGTGACGGATGCTCATGCCGCCGTCGACGGGGACGATCGCCCCGTTGAGGAAGCTGGCGGCAGGCAGGCACAAGCTCAAGGTCATCTGCGCGACCTCCTCGGGATCGCCGTAGCGCCTGAGCGGCACGCGCCGTTTGGCGTAGAGCAGCTTCGCTTCGGCATCGATGCCCGATGTCATCCCGGTGTTGATCGGCCCGGGACAGATGCAGTTGACGTTCACGCCATGGCGCCCGAGCTCGACGGCGAAGCTCTTGGTGAGTCCGACCACACCGGCCTTGGTGGCCGCGTAGGCGGCGAGACCCGCTGTCACCACGATCGACTCGGTCGACGCGATGTTGACCACGCGGCCCGCGCCCGATTCGCGCAGGTGCGGCAAGGCGAGACGGATCAACCGGGAGTGTGCGGTGAGGTTGACGTCGAGGGTCCTGGCCCAGTTGGCCTCGTAGCTCTCCTCGTCCTGGAACGCCGAGTTGATCAGCGACACCCCGGCGTTGTTGATCACGACGTCGATGCCGCCGAGACGTTCCACGACCGTTGCGACCAGGGACCTCAGCGACTCGAGGTCGGCGACGTCGCACACCACGTCGATCGCCGCGTCGGGACCGTGCACGTCGCGGATCTCTTGACCGACCGCGAGCACTCGCTCGGGGTCGAGGTCGACGACGGCGACCCGTGCGCCTTCGTCGGCGAAGAGATGCGCGGTCGCGCGACCCATGCCAGAGGCGGCACCGGTCACGATGACCCGCTTGCCCACGACCGAGCGCGACAGCTTGGTGAGGCGACCGCTCACGGCGCCCGCCACTCGCGCCGCCCGCCGATGCCGTAGTTGCGCAAGATCACGGCCTTGCTCGGCGTCAACGCGAGGAACACGTGCGTGTCGGCTCCGGGCCCGCCGGGTTCGAAACGACCGAGGTCGTATCCCATGCGGTCCCACAGGGCGACCCGGCCTTCCACCGTGTCGATCAGGCGAGCGCTTCCCCACAACACACAGCTGTCCCAACCGGTGCTCTCGCCGACCGCGAAGTGCACGGTCATCGCCTGGTTGTGGCGAACGTTGGCCACCTTGGCTTCGTGGGTGGCGACGAAGGCGACCAGTTCGTCGTCCACCCAGTTCACCGCGACCGGCGAGGTGTACGGCGTGCCGCTCGCCGACACCGTCCCGAGGTAGGCGAGCGGGCCGTATCGCTTCGAGTCGGCCTGCACCTCGGCGAGCGAGAGGTCGCTCACTTCGTCCAACGCTCCATGCCACCCATGCCGTACGCGGCCAGGTACAGCGCGCGCTCGGGATGGACTGCGATGAACGCCGTGCCGGGTGACGAAGGGCCGTCGGGAGCGAAGCCATCCAGGTCGTAGTCGAAGACACCGGTCCACAGACGCGTCTTCGTCTCGAGGTCGGAGTGCACCGTGGCGACGCCCCAGATCTCGAGTCCATCGCCTTGCGCCGTCACCTGCCAGTGCAGCGCGACGTTGGGGTTCGCAGCGACGTTGCGAGCCTTCACCGAGCCGACACCGCACATCGTCCACAGCACATCACCCTCCCAACAGGGATGCACGGGCACCACGTCGGGCTTGCCATCTGCCCCCACCGTGGCCATGTGAGCCCACGGTGAAAGCGCTGTGCCCTTTGCCTTGATCTCGTCCAGGTCCATGATCACCCTCCTCGGGTCGTCATCGTGTTACGGGTCATCCCGCTCCGGCCGCGACGCTAGGACATCCTGGCCCCGACCCGTCCCACCGGAGGTCGGCGGCCAGCGGTAGCGTTCACAGCGGTGAAGAAGCAGACCGTAGAAGAGCGCAGAGCCGAGATCCTCGAGGTCACGTGCCAGGTGGTGATCGAGCGCGGGTTCGCCGGAACCCGGATCAGCGATGTCGCCAAACGGCTCGAAGTCTCGAGCAGTCTGATCCACTACCACTTCGACTCGAAGG
>JAYSLK010000187.1:0-8393 GCA_043725585.1 Actinomycetota bacterium | reverse complement strand
ACGCTCGGGTCGCCCAGGTAGCGCTCGGTGTAGTGGGTGTCGTACAAACGCCACTCGGTCACGGGTGCGCCGGCGATCGCGGCATGGAACACGTCGGGCCGTTGCAGCACCGCGAGCGCGGCGAGGTAGCCGCCGAAGCTCCAGCCGCGAATCGCGACTCGCGACAGGTCGAGCTCGGGGTGCTCGCGCGCTGCCCCTTCGAGGGCCGTGATCTGATCGGCCAGCGCGTCGGTGGCAAGGTCGAGATGCACCGAACGCTCGAACTCGGTGCCGCGACCGGGCGTACCGCGGCCATCGGCGACCACGACGGCGTAGCCCTGATCGGCGAACCACTGCGAGCTGAGGAAGGCATTGTACGACTGCACCACGCGCTGAGCGTGTGGGCCCCCGTACGGATCGAGCAGGACCGGTAGCTTCGAGCCGTCGTGGTTGCGGGGGAGCAGCACGGCCGTTGCGATGCGCTCGGCACCGAACTCGTGGAGGGACGGCCGCGGCTCGACCAGCGGGATCTCGGCAAGCGACCGAAGCGGAGCCCGGCCGGGGGCGCCGACGTCTCCGCCGGGACTGGCGAGCGAAGCGCTGCGGACGATGAAGGGATGACCCTCGGACACCGAGTGGATGCCCTCGGCGTGCGTGAGCTGGTTCACGGAGACGCCGTCCCAGTGATATACGTGTTGGACCGTCGCGTCGCCGAGCGGGTTGCCGATGAAGGTGATGTCGTGGCCCACATGTGCAACCGATCGCACCTGCACCTCGGGCGGCGTGATGTCGATGCCGTCGACGAGCAGACACCGTCGCCCTTCCCGATCGGCAGCCACGACGAGTCGATCGTCGTCGAGCACGGCAGGGCTTCCCGGGACGAGTTCCACCCACGCCGCGTCGGTGTCGGTGAACAGGGGCGCCGTGTCGCCGGTGACGGGGTCGGCTTCGAGCACCGTGAAGGTCTTCTGGTCGCGCGATTGCACGCCCAGCAACAACCGGCCGGCGCCGGCCCACGACACCGTGGCGAGATAGGGGAGCGCATCGCGGTCCCACATGATCTCGACCGAGCCACCTTCGAGCGCCATCACATGCAGTGTCACCTCGGGGTTCGCCGTGCCTGCCGCGGGGTAGCGCAGCGCCGTCGGCTCGCGTCGCGGGTCGGCGGGGTCGCCGATCCACCACTGCTGCACGGGCGAGTTGTCGACCCGGCATGCAGCGACGGCCGAACCATCAGGACTCCACCAGTATCCACGGAAGCGATGCATCTCTTCGGCGGCGATGAAGTCGGCGCTGCCCCAGGTGACGTTGTCGTCGGGTTCGCCCGCCAACTCCCAACTGCTGCCGTCGAGCTCGGCGATGCGCAGCTTCGTTCCGCTCACGTACGCGAGACGTCGAGCGAGCGGATCGGGCCGCGGGTCGAACACCGGACCGTCGACGCGCAGCTCGCGTGAGGCTCCGCTCAGCAGGCCCGCAACGAACAGTCGACCGGCAAGGGTGAACGCGGCGACCGAGTGTGCTCGATCGGTCGCGAAGGACGTGATGCCGCCGGCCCCCTCGCGCATGCGTTCGCGACGCGCCCGCTCCTCGGGCGGCAGCTCTGCCTCGAGATCGGCGTCGAGCGTGGCGTCACCCGACGACAGCAGTGCGACAGGATCGGCGACCAGCACCTCGGTGCCGTCCTCGATCGACTGTGTCCAGAGACAGTTCACCGGGTCGTCGCCCGCCCTGCTGCGGAGGAAGACGGCGCGGAGCCCGTCCGCCGAGGCCACCACGTTGCGCGGCTCACCGAGCGTGAACCGTTGCGTGCGTGCGTACTGCCGCGGAAAGGTGTCGCTCATGCGCCGCAACATACCCGCGCCACAACCGGGCGCGTCAGAGGGACGGACGTGTCAGCGGCCGGGGACCACGAGGATCTTGGCGTGGTGATCGGGGCTCGCCAGATCGGCGAAGGCCTGGGGCACCCCGTCGACCCCGACGGTGCCGGTGAGCCATGGTGACAGGTCCACCTTGCCATCGGCGATCGCGGAGAGAGCCTGCGCGAACTCGGCAGGCTCGTAGGCGAGCGCGAATTGGATGTTCAGTTCGCGCGAGATGCCGAGCATCGGGTGGATGCGATCCTCCTGCAGGCACGCGCCGACGACGAGGATGCGGGCGTCCTTCGGAGCCATGCGCATGGCCTGCTCGATCATGCCGGGCACGCCGACGGCTTCGAAGATCACGAGCTGGCGCATGCCGTCGATGTGTCGCCACGCCTCGATCGCGGGTGTTTCGCGTGGATCGACGACGACGTCGGCGCCGAGCTGCTCAGCGAGCGCGCGCCGCTTGGGCGAGAAGTCGGCTGCCACGATCGGTCCGATGCCACGCATCCTCAACTCGGCGATGCAGGCCAAACCCACCGGGCCGAGACCGAGCACGAGCGCCGCATCGCCGCCGCTGATGCGGCTCTTCGCAACGGCGTGCACGCCCACGGCCAGCGGCTCGGTGAGCGCGGCCATGTCGATCGGCAAGCCGCTCGGCACCTTCAAGCCCATCAACTCGTTGAGCACCATCAACTCCGCGTAACCGCCGTTGTAGGCGTTGGAGAAGCCGATTCCGTGCAGGCCGGACGCGTCGAAGGCAACGGGCATGCTGACGATGACGTCGCCCACCTTCAGGGTCTCGCATCCGGGCCCGAGGTCGATCACCTCGCAGCAGAACTCGTGGCCCATCACCGTGTCCATGGCGGGATCGAACATCACGGCCGACATCGGATCGGGGAGACGATCGGCGTTCAGCTCGTCGGTCAGCCTGCGGCTCTCCGCTCCGTGTTCGAGGAGATGCAGGTCGCTGCCGCAGATGCCGCAGGCGAGCACCTTGGTGAGCACCTGGCCGGGTCCGGGCACGGGGTCGGCGACGTCGTCGACTCGGAGTTGCCAGTCACGCATTACCGCTGCACGCATGGCCGCAGCGTAAGCCCTTCGGTGGAACACTCCCACAACCGCGATGATTCGGTCGTCGTGGAGTAGCGCCGGCTGCGGAAGCAGCTGCGTGTAGGCCTACTCCGTCCGAAAGGCTGTCGCTCGTGCGCCGCAACAGACCCGCGCCATCCGCGGTCAGTCGCGGGTGTCGAGGAAGCGAACGGGCGGCGCTCCGGTGTAGGTGCTCCCCGAGAACGATCCCTGGACGTCGACGACGAGGTCGGCCGGTTGGTTCGCTGCCAGGCACACCTCGCCGATGCTGGACACTCTTGCGATGACGGCGTTCGGCACCGTCTGTCCGGCGACGAAGTTCACGTTCGACGCCACCGGCCGTGGCGCGTCGCAGGGCCAGACCGTCGCGAATCCTGCCGCAGCGGGGTTCGTGACGGTGACGTTCAACACGACCGAGGTTGCGTCCGCCGGGATCGAGCCTGCTCCAGCCACGGGTAGCCGGGTGATGACGCCCAGCGCCAGGTTGGGCACGGAGTCGGTCTCGCCCGAGCGGGTGTCGAGGAAGCGATCGGGGCTGATGCCCGTGTACGTCGATGCGGAGAAGGAGCCTTGAACGTCGACGACGAGATCGACCGACGTGTTGCTCGCCAGACAGAACGAGCCAGTGTCGGGCCCGCTCGACGCGAGTTGGGCGATGACGGCGTTGGCGACGGTCTGTCCAGCGACGAAGTTGATGTTCGAAGCTTCGGGCCGTGGCGAGTCGCACGGCCACACGGTTGCGAAACCTGCTGTGGCCGGGTTGGTGACGGTCACGTTCACCGCGGCGGCGGTGGCATCGCCCGGAACCGCTCGCACACCGCTCACGAGCACCCGGGCGATCGCGTTCGCATCGAGGTTCGCGACCGCATCGGTTTCGCCGGCGCGCGTGTCGAGGAAGCGATCGGGCGTGATTCCGCGGTATGCACTTCCGGTGAACCAGCCTTGGACGTCGACCACGAGGTCGACCGCGGTGTTGCTGGCGATGCACACCGACCCCGCATCGGGCCCGCTCGACGCAAGTTGCGCGACGACGGCGTTCGCGACGGTCCGACCGGCGACGAAGTTCACGTTCGAGGCCACAGGTCGGGCGGCGTCGCAGGGCCAGACCGTCGCATAGCCGGCTGCCCTCGGGTTCGTGACCGTGACGTTCAACGCCACAGCCGTTGCGGTCGGTGGCACCCCGTTCAGCCCGGCGACCTCGAGTGCGAACGTCTCTGCTGAACGGAGGCGCGGTGCGCCCGCGTGACCCGGCGTCGCGACGACCTGCAGGTTCGCCAGCGTGGGATCGGCAGCCTGGTCGAAGGCCATGGCGTATGCGCCGTCACCGGTGAGCGTGAAGAGGAACCCGGTGCTGGCGATCCGCTCGCCACGGGATCGATCGCCGGTCAGGGCGTCGATCGCGACGAGGCGCAGTTCGTTGTCGATCAACGCGACCGCCGACGCGTCCTGGCTGGCGGTGACCTTCTGGAACGAGTCTGCGGCATCGACGAGCACCGTACGTGCGCCGCTCACGTCCCGACGGGCGATGGTGCTGCCGCCGGTGGTGGTGAACAGATCACCCACAAACTCGGACTGGATGACCGCGCCATCGTCGCCGACGGCGAACGGCAACACGCGGACCGATGTGGTGAGACGGGTGGTCGTCGCGGTTGCCAGATCCCAGCGGTACGACTGGGAGCAGCTCAGGTCGCCGATGCCCGGACACGGCACATCGATGAGCGCGTAGCGGCCACTTGGCGAGATCGCGCGTGCGGCTGACGGCACGATCGGGGCGAACGTGACAGACCCCGACCTCGTGATGGCGACGGCAGCACGTCGCGTGGTCCCGGGGATCATGGGCGACGGTCCCTCGACCGAGCCGATCATCGTCTGCCCGTCACGCGAGAGTTGCACTTCGACGACGGGTCCCCACGGGGCAGGCGGCGCAGCGATGGCGACGCCGCTGCCCTCGTCGATCGACCACCACTGCGGCGTTTGCCCGAACGCGACCGAGGTGATCGCGTAGCGGAGATCGCCGCTCGCCAGCCGTGCCATCGGGAGGATGACTTGGTCGCCGGTCAGCCGATCGATCCGCGCTTGCAGCAGCGGGGCACCGCCGGTGTACCCGACCAGGAGGAAGCGTCCCGTGTGATCGACCGCCTTCGGGTCGCTGAGACGGGCCGCGGATGGCGGGACCGGCGTGACGACGGCACCCGCAACGGGAGCGCCGACGACGTCCGGGGTCAGGAGTACCACGAGCGCGACGATCCAGGCGCTCAGGCCCGTCAGGGAATGGCTCAGATGCCCGGCACGACCAGGATCTCGGCGTGCGGCTCGGGGCTTGCTGAGCAGGTGGGCTCGGTCTGGCAGGTCGTCGACTCGGAGTTGCCAGTCACGCATTGCCGCTGCACGCATGGCCGCAGCATAGGCATCCCAGCAGGCGCGCCCATCTTCTCGACCGCGATGAGAGATGAGTGCGGCACAGCCACTCATCCCTCATCGCGATGTGGTTCGGTGGGGTGTCAGTGGCTGAAGTGGGCGATCGCTTCGTCGATCACGGCGAAGCCGGAGTCGGCATCGACCGTGTCGACCACGGTGCAGTTCGCTGCAGGGCGGTCGAGCAACCGACGTTGATCGATCACCGTCATCCCACGCGTGTGGCGGCCACGGGTCTCGACGGCGACGTGCGTCTCGAACGACGTGAACAGATGAGGGTGGGTGAGCGCCATCACGGCGCACGGATCGTGCACCGGTGCGCCGCGCAGGTTGTCGTGTCGGCTGACGTAGGTACCGCTGAAGAACTCGAACAGGTCGGTGAGCACACCCGCGAGGAGGCCCGGAATCGAGCGCACCCGTTGGATCCGTTCGGGCGTTGCCTGGAAGGTGTGGGTGAGCTGCAGGCCGCACATCAGCAGTGGGCCGCCGTACTCGAACACGATGGCGGCGGCCTCTGGATCGGCCCAGATGTTGAACTCGGCGGTCGCCGTGCGGTTGCCGAACGTGCCGCCGCCCATGAGCGAGATGCCGGCGATTCGGTCGGCCAGATCCGGCGCCGCCCGCAACGCGAGTGCGATGTTGGTGAGCGGGCCGGTCGGCACCAGCCACACTCCTTCGTTCGCCCGGCATGTCTCGATGATGAACCCGATGGCATCGGTGCTCGCCGGCGGGCCCGAAGGTTCGGGCAGGGCGGCGCCGTCCATGCCGCTCTCACCGTGCACGTAGTCGGCATGAGCCGGAGCCGCCACGAACGGGCGGGAGGCCCCCGTGTGCACCGGCACGTCGAGGCCGAGGAGATCGCGGATGATGATCGCATTTCGCGTGGTGCGCTCGAGCGGTGCGTTGCCGGCCACCGTGGTGATGCCCAGCAGCTCTGTGTGTCGGGCCGCGACCACGATCGCAATGGCGTCGTCGTGCCCCGGATCGCAGTCGAGAAGGATCGTCGGGCGAACGGTGGCTGATCGGGTCGACATCGTGCACGAGTATGCCCTCACTACGCTGGCCCCGTGGCAGCACAGGGGTGCCCCGTGTCGACGGCACAAGGCCGACGGCGGACCGATCAGCGAGCACGAACGCGCCGGGGCTCGTCCAGGGGAGCGTTGGCGGCGGCGTCGGTGGCGGTCTTCGCGCTGCTCGGCGCAGGATGCGGTGGCTCCGAGCTCTCGTCGTCGCCTTCCGGGGGCGAGGTCGACGTCGGCAGGCTGCCGCGCTCCACGCCCGCCACTCGTGTTCCGTCCGACGTCGATGCGGGTGACACGACCGATGCCGTGGGCACCGCCGAAGCCGACCCCACGACCGAGGCCACCACCGGTGCAACGGTCTCGACCGACGACCCCGGCCCCGTGTCGGTGCCACCGCAGGTTCCTGCCGCCGGGGTTCCCGGTGTCGGCGACCCCGATCCGGTCTGCCGTTCGTGGAGCCAGATCATCGGTACCAGGCAGGTGTTGACCCTCGCGGCCAACTTCGGCGATGTCTCCGCGGCCGATCTCGGCCGTCTCGAGGTGATCGCCGCGCCCCTCGTGCAGCGTGCCACGCTCGAGTTCGCCGGCGCGCTGATCGACGTCGATGACGGCGCGGTCGCCGCAGAGCGCGATGTCGTGCTCGATGATCTGTTGGGCCCGCTCGGTCGGCGCGCCTCCCGTGCCGTCGCCGCGCTGGCCGCCGTCGGCGCCGGCCGCGACGAGGAGTTCTTGTTCGCCCAGGTGTGGCTCGACGGACTCGGCAGGTTCGGCGCCAACGACGTGGTCCCATCGCTCGCCGACCTGGGACCCGAGCTCGGGCCGATGGTGGACGAGGCGACGGCACGGTTCCTCGACGACGTCGATCCATGGACCGATGACGCCTCGCTCGACACCTCGGCTGTCGAGGCTTCGGCGACGCGTGCATGGCTGGCGGATCGATGCCCGGACCTGAGTGCGTTCGGCGTCGGCGACGCTCTCTGAAACCCGCCGCTGCCGAATCGTGCGACGAGAGGTGCCCGGTCGACGGCGTTCGTTCAGGCGACGTGCAGGGTGCCTTCGGCGTCGAGGTCGACGGCCCGACCAACCCATTCCCCCTCGCACATCGCTGCGGTGACCGACGGATCGACGGAATCCCCCCACGCCCTCCGGCCGTCGGCGAGGATGCACGTCACGATCGCCCGCTCGGGGAGACCCTCGCGGGAGTGCATCACGGTGTATGCCTCGATGGTGGTGCGACCCACGGCATCAACGGGCTCGGCGAGCTCGCGCCGCGGCATCGCGTCGATCTGGTCCTGCGGACTGGCGTGACGGTAGGGCTGTGCCGGCGGCGATGTCGAGTACACGCCGAACGAGTGCTTGGTGGTGTATCCGCCGTTGGCCCAGACCAGCCCGCGCGTGCCCGGCTGCTCACGGAGCGCACCCATCATCGTGGCGATGGCGTGCATGACGTAGTTGTTCCATGGTCCCCCGGCGAACGGGAGGCCCCCGGTGAGCGTGAGTTGATGGTCGATGTCGATGCCCAGGCTCTGCGCGCCCAACTGCACGGCCGCGGGAAAGCAGGAGTAGAGGTCGACGAGGTCGATGTCATCGATGCCGAGTCCAGCCAGTTCCAAGGCCAACCCACCGCCGATCTCGATCGCAGGCGTCTCGTGGAACGACCAACGGTTGCTCACGAACTGGTGCTCGTGGCAGTCGGTGCCCGAGTACGGGAACACCCAGCGATCCTCGGGGACACCGAGGCGGCTCGCTGCGCCGACCGACATCATCAGCAGGGCTGCTCCCATGTCGACGTCGTTGTTCGAGTTCATGTACTTCGGGTAGGGCAGGCCCACCATCCGGTTGTCGGCGCTGACCGTCCGGATCTCCTCTCCGGTCTTCGCATCGCGGATCCATGCCTTCGGGTTGCGCGCTGCGACCTGGCTGAAGCGCGACCACAGCTCGCTGATCCGCACCAGGTGATCCTCGGGCGAGCGCCCCGACGCGGCACGGATCGCGGTCTCGAACATGGGGTACACCTGGACGGGCG